>CAZMPE010000332.1:0-3716 GCA_964567955.1 uncultured Phycisphaeraceae bacterium
CAGCGGCACGCGCATCCCCATCAGCGAGCCCGTGATCGTGAGCGCCGCCATGAACACGATGATCCCCCTGGCCGCGATGAGATTGAACGCGACGATCCCGCGGCAGCGGCGCGCCAGGCGCACCGCCCACGGCACGGCGCCGAGGTCGTCATTCAGCAGCACGATGTCCGCCGACTCCAGCGCCGCGTCCGAACCGATCGAGCCGATCGCGATCGACACGTCCGCGGCCGCGAGCGCGGGCGCGTCGTTCACCCCGTCGCCGATCACCGCCACGCCGCGGCCCTCGGCCCGCATCTCGCCGAGGATCCGCACCTTGTCCTGCGGCAGCAACTCGGCGTCGAAGGCCTCGATCCCGAGCTGACCCGCCACGTACGCCGCGGTCACATGGTTGTCGCCGGTCAGCATGCGCACCGGGCGCACGCCGAGGGCGCCGAGGCGCTCGACCAGGGCCTTGGCGCCGGGGCGGATCGTGTCGGACATCACCATGACCGCCGCCTGGCTGTCCGGCGGAGCGTCGCCCTGGGGGGCCGGCTCGGACCCGGACCACGCCACCACGACGCCGATCTGGCCGCGCGAACGCGCCCGCTCCAGCACCTCCTGAACCCGGTTGCGCAAGCAAACGGGCACGAGCGGCGCGGCGTGCTCGTACGTCCCCAGTCTCGCCTCGCGCCCGTTGACGGCGCCGCTCAGGCCGCGCCCCGGCGTGTTGGTGAGTCCTTCGGCGTCGAATGGTCCGATGGCGCGTGCCGCGGCCGCCTCGCGCACCGCGTCGGCGATCGGATGTGTCGAGCCGGCTTCGAGGGCCGCCGCAACCGCAAGAAGATCCGACCCCTCGGACCACGCCACGGGATGAACCTGGGTCAGCCTCGGGCGCCCGAACGTCAGCGTGCCCGTCTTGTCCATGCAGACGGAGCGGATCCGCGCCAGCCGCTCGATCGATTGTCCGCCCTTGAACAGAACCCCGCCGCGTGCCGCGCGGCTGATCGCCGCGAGTGTCGCGGTGGGGGTCGCGATGACGAGCGCGCACGGCGAAGCGACGATCAGCAACGTGATCGCCGTCGTGAGCGCGTCCGGCTCCGTCCCGTCGCCGACGAAGGGCAGCCCGATCAGTCCCCACCACGCGAGCCCCACCGCCGCGCTGATCGCGGTCACCCCGATCGCGTACGGCTGGCTGAGCCGGTCGATCACGCGCTGGATGGGCTCGCGCTGCTGCTGGGCCTCGATCACAAGATCGAGGATCCGTTGCAGGCTCGACTCCGAAGCCGGGCGCAGCACGACCGCCTCGATCGGATGGTCGAGGTTGATCGTCCCGGCGAAGAGTTCGTCGCCGGGTTCGACGGCCCGGGGCATGCTCTCGCCGGTCAGGGCCGACTGGTCAATCGAGGTGGCCCCGGTCTCCACGCGGGCATCCGCGGGCACGAACTCGCCGGTGCGGACCCGCACGCGCTCGTCGCGCTTCAGCGTGCCCGGGTCGCACTCCACCCACGCGCCGTCGCGCCACGCCTGGGCGACCGTCGGCATCAGCTTGTGCAGGGCCTCGACCGCCCGCATCGTGCGCTGCAGGGCCCGCTCCTCCAGCGCCCCCGACAGCGTGAAGAGGAACAACAGCAGCGCCCCGTCCCAGACCTGGCCGATGTACGCGGCGAGCGCGGCGGCCAGAACCATCAGCGCGTCGATGTCGAACCGGCGCTGAAGCAGCGATCGGAGCGCGTCGTTGCCGCCGTAGACCAGCCCGATCAGCAGGCTCGCCCACGACACCGGCGCGCCGACCGATTCGAGGCCGACGCGATGAAACACGAAACTCACCAGCAGCAGGACACCCGCGACAATCGACGCGGGCAACTCGCCCGGGAGCGCGTGCCCCCCGTTCGCGGGAGCGGATTCTGCGGATTCGGTTCGGGCGTCGGTGTTCCGCATCTCTAGAGCGTATCCCCCTATCATGATGCAGCGACTCGTTTGCACGCCTTCGGAGCACTTGTATACTCGCCCCGACTCGGGGCGGCATGCCGTGCGGGCTGAACCACGAAGAGCGGAGAGTTGTGCGGGGCGATGGTCTCGACGTCGCGCCGATCCGGGATTTTAGGAGTTCTCTTCGGGGCAGATACCTTGGGGCACGCCACTCGCATCAATCCGACAGGACCCAGGAACACCCCGACGGCCGCCTGGGAGGCCTTGACCGCCGACTCCGGCGCGGGCGTGGCGATCATCAGCGAGCAGGGCGTCTTCGTGTACGCCAATAACGAATACGCGCGCACCTACGGACGCACCGACGCGACGGCGATCATCGGACGCACGGTTCACCAGATCTTCCCGGCGCCGAACGCAAACGAGCGCATGGGGCTCATCCGGAACATCGTGGAGAGCGGCAAGCCTCTCGTGATGCGCACCATCTGGCGCGGCCTCCGGTTGCGCGCGACGATGAGACCGGTCATCGGCGAGGGCCCGGCTCGTGAAGTGCTGGTGACCCTGCGGGCGGTGCGCGCCGCCGACGAGCCGACGACGGAGGAGACGGGCCTGCGCGTGGTCGACGCCGTCCACGTCGACTTGGGACGCCTCGCCAGCCTCACCAACAGGGAGTTGTGCGTTCTCGAACTCATCGGGTCGGGGCTGACGCTCGAGGGCATCGCGACCCACCTGCGCCGATCTCGCAAGACGATCGAGAACCAGCGCCACTCGCTCGGACGCAAACTCGGCGTCCGTACGCGTGCCGAACTCGTTCGCATTGCCATCGAGTGTGGGCTCGTCACACCCGGACGGCCTCCGATCGAGCCGGCATAAGCCGAGCGTCATTATCCGGCTCGTGTCCCCCGGAACCAACCGGGTGCCGCGAATGGGGGATTTCGAGAATCCGTACGGAACCCGTCGAGGGACGACACAGCGTTGGTGCGCGAGAATTCGAGCGGATCGGTGGTCCCGATGTGTCTCGGAAGTGATATCCTGTGGCCACGCCTCTTGGGGATGAGCCGTCGGCGGACGGCACCGGGAACAGAAATGAAGGCGACCGGCGCGCGCCGGGTTTCCGGTTGACAGGTCTAGGGCTGCAATGCTCAACCTGGTACAGAGTGTTGTGTCAACCGCGACCGGCCTTGAGTGCGCGCCGACGTGGCCCGCGCTGACCTCTGATTCGGGGGCGGGCGTCGCGATCATCAGCGAGCAGGGCATCTATCTGTACGCCAACAACGAGTATGCGCGGCTCTATGGCTTTGCCGGCCAGGATCTGCTCGTCGGCAAGTCGCTCCGCCAGGTCTTCCCCGAGCCGGCCGCGGAAGAGCGATCCCGCATCATCCGTGATGTTGTGGAGACCGGCCAGCCGACCCTGAAACGCGCGATCTGGCGCGGCGTCCGCCTCCGGGCGGTCATCCGCACGACGTCGATCGACCACGGCACTCGCGCCGCGCTCGTCACCGTGCGCCCCGAGCGGGCCTCCGACCGGTCGGCCCCTGTCGAGGGCATGCGCGTGATTGACATGGTGCACGTGGACAAGGGCCGCCTGGCCGATATCACCAAACGCGAACTGCAGATCCTCGAGCTCATCGGGTCCGGGCTCACCATCGAGAGCATCGCGCACAAACTCGGGAGATCGCGCAAGACCGTCGAGAATCAGCGCCAGTCGATGGGACAGAAGCTCGGTGTGCACACCCGGGCCGAACTGGTCCGTATCGCCATCGAGTGCGGCCTGGTCGCCCCCGGCGGCACGTCCACGTCCGCGAGCGTGC
>CAZMPE010000333.1:0-3695 GCA_964567955.1 uncultured Phycisphaeraceae bacterium
GACAAGGCCGAACCCGACACGCTGGCCCACTCGGTCGTGCGCATCCAACACCTCGTCGACCACGGGCGCGTCACGCTCCGCCTCGGCGAGCACAACGTCAGCGACTTCACGACCTGCGACCTCGTCATCGCCAACCCCGCCGTGCCCACCCCGTGGGACGACCGCTTCCTGCGCGCCGCCTCCGCCGCGGGCATCCCCGTCACCACCGAGATCGGCCTGGTGGTCGAGCGGCTCGACCGCCGGCGCGTGATCGGCGTGACCGGCTCGGCGGGCAAGAGCACGACGAGCGCGATGATCGACCACATCCTCCGGCGCGCGGCGCGGCCCGTCGTCTTCGGCGGCAACATCGGCGGCTCGCTCCTGCCGCGACTGGCGTCGCTCGACCCGGAGTCGTGGATCGTGCTGGAGCTCTCCAGCGCCATGCTGCACTGGCTCGGACGCTGGTCGCCGCGGATCGCGGTCGTCACGAACATCAGCGAGAACCACATCGACTGGCACGGCAGCTTCGGTCACTATGAATCGTCGAAGCGGGCGATCCTCGATTCGCAGCAGCCCGGCGACGCGGCGGTGCTCGGCCCGGGCCTTGACTGGCCCGTGCGCCCGGGCGTGCGACGCGTGGAGCCCGCTCCCGACGACGCGATCGGGCCGCTCGCGATCCCCGGCCGGCACAACCGGCTGAATGCCCGTCTCGCCGTTGCGGCGGCGGCCGAGTGCGGCGTCGAGCCGAAGGATGGCGCGGCGTTCGCCGCCGAGTTCGCTGGCCTGCCGCACCGGCTCGCGCTGGTGGCGGAGCACCGGACCGGCGGCGCGCCGATCCGCTATTTCAACGACTCGAAGTGCACGACACCGGCTTCGACCCTTCTCGCGCTCGAGGCCTTCGGCGAAGGCGCGCGGATCCATCTCATCGCCGGCGGGTACGACAAAGGAGCCGATCTGTCGCCTATCGCTGCCGCGGCGAAGTCGCTCGCGGGCTTCTACACGATCGGCGCCACCGGCGATCGGCTCGCGGCGCTGGCGCCGGGCGCGACACGCTGCGGCACGCTCGAAAAGGCCGTTACCGCCGCAGCCGCAAATGCACGCCCGGGCGACATCATCCTGCTCAGCCCCGGTTGCGCGTCCTGGGACCAGTTCGAGAACTACGAGAAGCGCGGCGAGCGGTTCGCGGAGCTGGCCATGGCCGGAGCAGTCGCAACCAGCAAGTGAGCCCGTGGCACGGGCTTCGCCGCTTTGAGCGATGCCCGTGAAGACGCCGTCGACCGCACGGGCAGGCGCCGAGCCGCCAGCCCGTGCCACGAGAACCGTGTCACGTCGGACGTGCCGATCCCGTACGCTCTTGGTCGTGAAACTCCCCGGCACCCTTCTGATATGCCTTCTTTTTGCTGCCTGCGCCCGTGAGCGCGTTGCACCCGCGCAAGAACCGGCCGTCTCGCCGACGGTCCAATCCGGCGCGCCAGGAACGGCGACGCCGCTCCCAACTCCGCGACAGCAGCCCGCCGGATTCGTTGAGCTCTTCCCCGGTGTTCGCGCCGACCTCGAGAAGCGCATCGTCGAGTTCGACGGGATCGTGCCGATCGATGCGCACGATCCTGTCACGCCGCGGGTGTACCTGGAAGTGATCGTCTGCACGCCGGACACGAAGGAGCACGAGTCCCTTGTGATGACGCGGGCGCGCCCCTCGCACGTGCACGCCGCGCTCCTCGCGGCAGGGCTGGAGCCCGGCGCGCCGGCATCGTGGAGGTGGGACGAGGCGACGAAGACGCTGTTGACGGTTCCGCCGACGGGCGCGCCGGTGGATGTGCGGCTGATCGTGGGCGGCACGGAGGTGCGCGCCACCGACTGGATCGTGCACGCGACAAGCGGGGCGCGCCTGTTGCCGAAGGGCGGCGGGCCGGGCTGGGTCTTCGCGGGGTCGACGATGGCCACCCGCGCCGGGCGCGAGGTGTACGACGCCGACGGGACGGGGACGCTGATCGGGCTCGCGGCGTTCGGCATGGAAACGATCGCCTGGCAGGACGTGATCAGCCACGAAGCTGATGTGGAAGAGCCCGTGTGGATCGCGGATGCCAAGGCCGTGCCGAAGTTCGGGACGGCTGTCACCGTCAGGATCCGTGCGGCCGACCCGACGGCCCAGAACCCAGGGATCTGAATCCCTGGGTTCATGTAGCAGAGATGGCATCCAGGGCTGGTGACGCGCTGCAGCACGCGAGCGGCCCAGAACCCAGGGATTGCTATCCCTGGGTTCATGTAGCAGAGATGGCATCCAGGGCTGGTGACGCGCTGCAGCACGCGAGCGGCCCAGAACCCAGGGATTGCTATCCCTGGGTTCATGTAGCCGGGATCGCATCAGTCACTGTTGACGCACATGCGTCGCGTGAGCGACCCCGGACGCGGCATTTCTGCCGTCCGCTTCCGGTCTACCTACACCAGTACCATCTGTGGCCTCTTGCGCCTCGACGCCTCGTCGCTACCTCGTCAACTGCACGTCAATCGTCTTGGACGATCCCGGTGCGTCGGCCGTCGCTTCGACCTCGACCGCGACGGGTACCCGGCGCCCGATGAGCAGGCCCTCTTTCGCCAGTGCGATGTAGGCCTCGCTCGCGGAGGCGACGGCGGTTGTGCCCACTTTCAGGACCAGCTGGCCACGGGCGAACCCCGCCGCGGCGGCCGGTGATTCGTCGCCGACGCCGCCGATGACCGGCTTTCCATCGCGTCGGTCGTCGATCTGCATGCCGTAGCGGAAGAGGGCGCCGACGGCGCTGCGGACCTCGAGGTTCTCGAGGGGGAACTCGCCGAGGACGACCTTGTACTCGCCCGGTGTGCCGTCGCGCCAGGCCTCGACGACGACTTCTTCGCCGGGGCGGGCGGAGGTGATGACCGAGCGGAGGACCTCGACGTCGGTGACGGGCTGGCCGGCGATGCGGGTGATCACGTCGCGGGCGCGCAGACCGGCCCGCCACGCGGGCCCGTTCTCCGACGTCGAGCCGATGCGCACGCCGCCGGATTTCATGACGGGGTCATAGGGAACGGTCGGGTCGCTGGGCCCGATGCCGCCGCCCCACGCGATGCCGAGGTAGCCGCGGGAGACCGCGCCCTTCTCGATGAGCTGGTCGGCGACGGACTCGATGGTGGCGAGCGGGATGGCGAAGCTGATGCCGGCGGACTGGCCCTCGGTCGTTCCCTGGTTGTCGTGCCCGGTCGCGATGGCGACGTTCATGCCGATGACGCGACCCTTGATGTCCACCAGCGGGCCGCCGGAGTTGCCGGGGTTCACCGCGGCGTCGGTCTGGATGAAGTTGGTGAAGCCGCCGAACTCGACGGCGGTCTGCGGATCGCGCCCGAGGCCGGAGATGATCCCCTGGCTCATCGAGAACTTGAAGCCGAACGGAGAGCCGAAGACGAAGCACCAGTCGCCCTGCCGGACGCGGACGCCCGTGGCCCGCGCGGCGGGGTAGAGGCCCTCGAACGCGGGGACCTTGATGACCGCGACGTCGGTGTAGGGGTCGGGCTGGCCGACGATTTCGGCGCGGGCCATCCGCCCGTCGGAGAACTGGACGCTGACGCGGCTGGCCCCGAAGAGAACGTGGGCGTTCGTGACGATGTGGCCGTCGGCGTCGTAGACCCAGCCCGAGCCGGACGACCGGCCGCGCCGGCGCGTGCCGGGGACATCCACGTCGATGTGGACGATGGACGGACGG
>CAZMPE010000334.1:0-3135 GCA_964567955.1 uncultured Phycisphaeraceae bacterium
ACCGGAACCGGCGCGATCCACGTCAAATCGTTTCACTGCAAGCTCACCGGCGAAAGCCTCGACTTCATCGACAAGCAGATCAACGAGTGGCTCGACGCCCACCCGCAGTACGAGGTCAAGCTCGTCACCAGCACCGTCGGCGAGTGGTCCGGCAAGATGAAAGAGCCCAACCTCATCCTGCAGGTCTGGGTCTGACGAGCCTCACCGCCGCCCCAGCCCGCGTTGCGTAACGTCCAGCGGCGATTCTGCGCCTTCGCTGCGGCCCCGCCGAGGCGGATACCGATACACCGGGCGTGTGCGGCATCCTCGGTATCGCGACCGGATTCGGGCGGCGGGCGGCGGAACCCGGCGTCGCCGAACGCATGCGCGACACCATGGCCCGGCGCGGCCCGGATGACTCGGGCCTGCTCGACCTCGGCCATGTCGTCCTCGCGCACCGACGCCTGGCCGTCATCGACCTGACCCCGACGGGCCACCAGCCCATGGCCGCGCCCGACGGTTCCGCCATCGTCTACAACGGCGAACTCTACAACGACGCCGAACTGCGGCGTGACCTCGCCGCCGACGGCTTCCCCTGCCACACTCCCTCCGACACCGAAACTGTTCTCAACGCCCTGCGCGCATGGGGCCCGCACGGCGTGCCCCGGCTGCGCGGCATGTACGCCTTCGGGTTTTACAGCCCCCGCGAAGGGACGATCGTCCTCGCCCGCGACCCGCTCGGCATCAAGCCGCTGTACTTCTGGGTCGGCCAGGCGGGCGATACGCCGCTGTTCATCTTCGCCAGCGAGCCGCGCGCGATCCTGGCCCATCCGGCCGTCCCCGCCAGGCCGGATCTCGTCACGGTCAGCGCCTACCTCTCGACCATCCGCACCGTCCTGGGCGAACGCACGCTCTTCGAGGGCATCAGCATCGTCCCGCCCGGCAAGGTTCTGTGGCTCGAACTCACTTGCGACGGCTTCATGATCAAGGAGCCGGAGCTTTCGCGCCCCGCTCCCTCCCCGCCGCCCCCGGGCGACGCCGCCGAAGCGGTCCGCGTGGCCGTCCGCGATTCCGTCGCCCGCCACCTCCGATCCGATGTCCCCATCTGCTGCCTCCTCAGCGGCGGGCTCGACAGCTCGATCATCGCGTCGGGGGCGATCAGGCGCCTTGAGAAACTCCACACCTACTGCTCGGGCGACGCCGCCTCCGGCGAGGACTTCGCCTTCGCCCGCGAGGTCGCCGCGGCGATCGGCTCGCAGCACATCGAGGTTCCGGTGACGCGAGAGATGTTCCGCGAGCGGTGGGGGGAGATGATCGATGCGACCGGCCTGCCACTGAGCACGCCGAACGAGGTCGCGATCAACGAAGTCGCCCGCCGCCTGCGCGCCGACGGCCGCATCGTCACGCTCAGCGGCGAGGGCGCCGACGAGCTCTTCGGCGGCTACGAAGCCCCGATGCTCGAGGCCGCGCGATACGAACGCGAGCATCCCGGCCCGACCCCCGTCCTTTCGCCCGGCAGCTTCCAGCTCCTGTCCAACGCCTGGATTCCGCCGAACGCCAAGCCCGCCGTGCTCAACGAGCCAATCTGGAAGCAGGCCGGGAACGATGCCGACCTCGTCCGCTACTACGACGGCGAGTTCACGCTCGCCCGCCAGGAGAGCCCGGACGACAGCCCGCTCCAGGCCCACCTCCGCTTCCACCGGAGGATCAACCTCGCCGGTCTGCTCCAGCGCCTCGACACCGCGACCATGCTCGCTGGCGTTGAAGGCCGGACCCCCTTCGCCGATTCCGAGGTCGCCCGCCTCGCCGAATCACTCCCCATGTCGGAGAAGTTCCGCCCCGGCCCCCGCGGCACGGCCCCCGAGACCAAACGCGTCCTCCGCCGCGCCTTCGGCGAGGATCTCCCCGCCTCGGTCGTCGCACGCCCGAAGGCCAGCTTCCCGCTCCCCTTTCAGGAGTGGGTCGCGGACCGCGCCGAATGCCTCCGCACGTCGAGCTTCGCAAAGGAACTCTTCACCGCCGCGGCGATCGAAACCGTCGCCCGCGATCCTCGCGCCCAGTGGCGGCTCGCCTGGCCGATGATCAACCTGGCGATGTGGGGCGACCGCTGGTGGAGGTGAACTTCGAGGACGTCACGACCCGCTCCGCCCCCGCCCGCGCCAGCGCATCCCCCGCCAGCCGGTACGTGGTCCATTCATCCATCGCGACCGCCCCGAGCTTCTTGTAGAACCCGATCGCCGGCTCGTTCCAGTCCAGCACCGCCCATTCCATCCGCCCGCAGCCGCGTTCCACCGCCAGGCGCGCCACCGTCGCGAAGAGCGCCCGCCCCACCCCCCCCCCCCGTGCATCCGGACGCACGAACAGGTCCTCGAGATAGATCCCCGGCCGCCCCAGCCAGGTCGAGAAGTTCGTGAAGAAAACCGCGAACCCCTGCGGCGTGCCGTCGATCTCCCCGATCAGGCACTCGGCGACCGGCCCGCCCCCGTGCCCCGACCCGAACAGGTTCTGCTCGATCAGCACCTCGGTCGCCTTGACGGCGTCGGGCGCCCGCTCGTACTCGGCCAGTTCACGCACGAACCGCAGGATCAGCGGCACATCGGCGCGGGTCGCGGAACGGATGTCGATCTCCCTCCCTCCTCCTACCCGCGACATCGCCCCGCCTTCGAAGACCACCCGCTGCTTCTTGCGGCGCGGGTCCGGCTCGGGCACCGCCGACAGCAGCGACTGCGTGTACTTGTGCGCCGGAGCGCCCAGGATCTGCTCCCGCGCCCCCTCCTCCACGATCTTGCCCTTGTACATCACCGCGATCCGCTTGCACACGTGCTGGATCACCGCCATGTCGTGGCTGATGAAGAGGTACGACAGCCCGAACTCGCTCTGCAGGTCCGACAGCAGGTTGATGATCTGCGCCTGGATCGAAACGTCCAGCGCGCTCGTCGGCTCGTCGCACACGATGAACTCGGGCTCAAGCGCCAGCGCCCGGGCGATCCCGATCCGTTGACGCTGCCCGCCGGAAAACTCGTGCGGGTACCGGTCCGCCGCGGACTTCGGCATCCCGCAACGCACCAGCAGCGACTCCACCCTCGCCCGCAGCTCGGACTTGTCGGTGACGAGCCCGTGCACCAGCAGCGGCTCGCCGATGATCGACGCGATCCG
>CAZMPE010000334.1:3145-3669 GCA_964567955.1 uncultured Phycisphaeraceae bacterium
GCAGGCCCTTGAGCTCCGCCCCGCGCGCCGAAAACACCAGGTGATCGTCAAAGATCACGACGCCCGACGTGGGCGGGATCAGCTTGAGGATCGTCCGCCCGACCGTCGTCTTGCCGCACCCCGACTCGCCCACCAGCCCCAGCGTCTCGCCCTTGGCGATGTCGAACGACACGCCGTCCACCGCCTTCACATACCCGATCGTCCGCTGCAGGATCCCCGCCCGCACCGGAAAGTGCGTGTGCAGGTCTACCACGCTCAACAGCGGCGGGGGCTTCTCCGCCTTGGCGGGCCCGGGCATTGTCGCGGCGGCCGTGCTCATCCGCAGATCGTACCGTCTTCCGAGCGATGGGCCCTGCAAGCCCCCGGCCTCGGAGCCGCGGGCTTCAGCCCGCGCGGAGCCCCATTCGCCCCCGAGGCGGCTCGATTTGACCCGCGCGCCGGGTGCGGTATCGTTCCGCCTGACCGGGCAGGTAGCTCAGTTGGTAGAGCATCGCACTGAAAATGCGAGGGTCGCCGGTTCAAGT
>CAZMPE010000335.1:0-3656 GCA_964567955.1 uncultured Phycisphaeraceae bacterium
TCCGCGTACAGGATCAGCGACACGTCCACGACGTGCTCGAACTCCGCCGTCGGCTTCGTCCCCGACATCAGGTAGAGCAGGTTCCCCGCGTGCGAGAGCCCCGCGTCGCCGCCCGTCGCGCGCCCCACCAGCTCGCGCCCGTCGATCACGTTCTGCATGTGCCCGATGATCGTCGGCGTCTTCGCCAGCAGCCGCTTGGATTTCCGCAGGTTCGCCGGCGCGCTGTTGTCCTGCGCGTCCCTGTCCAGGTTCCCCAGGATCGACACGCACGTCCGCAGGATGTCCATCGGCACCGCCGTGCCCTCCTTGAGCATCGGCCCGCACGAGAGCAGAAACTTCACCACCGGCTCCGGCAGCGCCCGCTCCGCGATCAGTTCCTGCTTGAACCGCTTGAGCTCCTCCGCCGACGGCTTGTGCCCCTCGAGCAGCACGAACGCGACCTCCTCGAACGTCGCCTTCGCGGCCAGATCATGGATCTCGTACCCGCGATAGATCAGCTTCCCCTGCTCGACCGAGCAGATCTCCGATTCCCCCGCGACGATCCCCTCGAGCCCCTTGGCGAAGGCAGCGGCGTCGGACTTTGAACTGGTAGCGGTCGCCATGTCAATCCTCCTGGCCGTGTCTCCGCGGCCGTCAAGTGGTCCTGTTTCGTCTACTCTAGCCGCCCGACACGACGCTCACCGCCCCCACCCGCACTCCGGGCAACCCGCCGCCGTTCCACCCGTCCCGTCGAGGTTGTACCCGCACTCCGGGCAATGCCCGCTCGCCCTCCGCCGCCGCTCCCGCGCGGCACTCACGAAGTTGATCGGAAGGAAGATCACCACCCACAATCCAACGCCGCCGAGGATCGGATTGACGATCAATCCCGGCCAGTGCGGCGTGAGAAGGTCATCGGTTCGTGCGCCCCGCGTGAACGTCTGCCCCGGCCAGCGGTACTTGACTCGCTTCATCGACGCGACCGGCCATCCGAAAAAATCCGCGCCCATCGAATGGGTCATCCGTCTGTCGGCGCCCACGGCGCGCGCTTCAAGGTGCCAATGCCCGAACTGACGCGATTCCGTCAGTGATGTGACTTCGGGCCACTCGACTCCGGGTGGCGGCGGCGCGGGCCAGTCGATGTTCGGATTGTCCGGCCCCGCCGCGTGGATCAACAGCGGCGGCGGCGGCCGCCCGTCAATCACCGCCAGCACATACGCGCCCACGATGTTCAGCACGCCCGCGACGAACATCAGCGCGACCAGCCACAACACCGACCGCGTTGACCGCCAGCTCCACCGCATGCGCCCAGCCTACCGCACGCTACTCGCGCGCAAACTCCCACGCCTTCCCCGGCTCGTACCCGATCAGCCCGTACAGCTCCTCGCGCGTCTGCATCTCCTTGATGAAACCCTCCACCGACCCGTCGCGCTTCAGCGTCGCCAGCGCCTTCGTCACCGCCCCCATCGCCACCCGCAGCAGCGACACGGGATAGATCACGCACGAGTACCCCATCGAAGCGAACCTCGACAGCGGGATCAGCGGCGTCTTCCCGAACTCCGTCATGTTCGCCAGCAGGTACACGCGCTTCGACCCCGCAGCCTTGCGCAGCCCGTCCGCGAACCCCTTGAACTCCTCTTCGCCCGCCAGCCCCTCGGGGAAGATCATCTCCGCTCCCGCCTCGACATACGCCTTCGCGCGCTTCACCGCCGCGTCCAGCCCCTCAACCCCGCGTGCATCCGTCCTCGCGCAAATCACCATCCCGCCCCCCGCATCTCCCCCTTTGCCACTCTGCCACTCTGCCACTTTGCCACTTCTCGCCTTTGCCGCCCACTCCACTTTCTCCACCATGTGATCCACCGGCACCAGCCGTTTCCCATCCAGGTGCCCGCACCGCTTCGGGAACTCCTGGTCCTCGATGTGCAGCCCCGCCGCGCCCGCACGCTCGTATTCGATCACCGTCCGTCTCACCATCTCCGCCTCGCCGAACCCCGTGTCCGCGTCCGCCAGCACCGGCAGCCCCGACCCATCCGCCACCTCGCGGATCACGCGGCAGAAGTGCTCGAGCGTCAGCAGCCCGACGTCCGGCACGCCCGCGCACACGCTCGTCGCCGCGCCCGAGACATAGCACGCGTCAAACCCCGCCCGCGCCACCGCCCGCGCCGCCAGCCCGTTGAACGCGCCCGGCATCGGCACGCACCCCTTGTCCATCAACCGCCGCAGCCGATCGCCCGGATGTTCGCTCGTCATAGTGGCTCATCCTATCGCACGCAGACCCGCCCCGAATGGACCCGCCGTTTCTCCCATCTGTGCCCGTCGGTGTCCATCCGCGGCCCGTTCTCCCGCTACACTGCCCGCATGAACATCCTCACGGGAATCGCCGCCATGACCATCGCCGCTCCCGCCCTCGCCGGCCCGCCCCTGCCGCGCCAGGTGATGGCCAGGATCAACCCCGAGATCGTCGGCGCCAGCGTCGCCCGACTCGCCGGCTTCGGCACACGCCACACGCTCTCGGACACCGAATCGAGCACCCGCGGCATCGGCGCCGCCCGCCGCTGGCTCAAGCAGGAGCTCGAGTCGTACAACGGCAGCACCGGCCGACTCCAGGTCTCCTTCGAGGAGTTCGACGCCCCGCCCTCCGCCCGGCTCCCCGCCGGCGCCCGCATCGTCAACGTCGTCGCCGTCCTCCCGGGCACCATGCCCGAGGCCGCCGCACGCCGCTACTACGTCGTCGGTCACTACGACAGCCGCAACGGCGAGGGGATGGATGCCACCGGCGATGCCCCCGGCGCCAACGACGACGCCTCCGGCACCGCCGCCGTCCTCGCCTGCGCCCGCGTCCTCGCCGACATCCCCCTCGACTCCACCATCGTCTTCCTCTGCACCGCCGGCGAGGAGCAGGGCCTCATCGGCGCCCGCTACCACGCCGACGAGGCCAGGGCCCGCGGCGACCGGATCATGGGCGTCCTGAGCAACGACATCGTCGGCGACCCGCTCGGCCCCGGCGGCGACACCTCCATCACCACGCCGCACCTCATCCGCGTCTTCTCCGAAGGCATCCCCCGCACGCCCACCGCCGAGGAACACTCCCGCATCCGCAACCTCGCGATGGAGTCCGACTCCCCCGGCCGCCAGCTCGCCCGCTACATCGCCGACGTCGCCGAACGCGAACAGACCAGCGTCCGCCCCATGCTCGTCTTCCGGCTCGATCGCTTCCTCCGCGGCGGCGATCACTCCTCCTTCGTCGAAAACGGCTTCCCCGCCGTCCGCCTCACCGAGGTCGACGAGGACTACGCCAAGCAGCACCAGAACGTCCGCATGGAGCGCGGCGAGCTGATCGGCGACCTGCCCGTCTTCGTCGACGCGACATACCTCGCGAATGTCACGCGGCTCAACGCCGCGGTCCTCGTGCACATCGCCAACGCCCCGTCCCCGCCGCCCCGCGCCCGCATCCTCACGGCGAACCTGACCTACGACTCGACGCTCCGCTGGGACGCAAGCCCCGAGCCCGACGTCGCGGGTTATGAGATCGTCTGGCGCGAGACCACCAGCGCACTGTGGGAGAAGTCCAAGGACGTCGGCAACGTCACCGAGGCCACGGTCCCCGTGAGCAAGGACAACTACTTCCTCGGCGTCCGGTCGTACGACCGCGACGGCTACCGCAGCCCCGTCGCGTTCCC
>CAZMPE010000336.1:0-3648 GCA_964567955.1 uncultured Phycisphaeraceae bacterium
GGACAATTCTCGACGAGGAGAGAGAAACATGAGTCCGAATGTGTTGTTCCGCGCGAGCATTGCGGCCGTTGCCGCGTCGTCGGTCGCTTCGGCGAGTCCAGTCGCGTTCTCGGCGTCCGCCGGCAATCTGGCCGCCAGTGCGACTTTCGCGACGTCCGGTTCAAATCTTGTGGTCACCCTGACGAACACGTCGACGTCGGACGTACTGATTCCGGCCGATGTGCTGACGGCGGTCTTTTTCGATGTGAGCGGCGGGCCGCTGTCGCTGACGCCGGTCAGCGCTTTGCTCGAAGCCGGTTCGGTGGTCCACTTCGGACCGTCCAATGGCGGCGATGTCGGCGGCGAGTGGGCGTACAAGAGCGGGCTCGCAGGGCCCTACGGCGCGTACGGGATCGGTTCCGCCGGGTTTGGAATCTTCGGGCCTCCGGATATGTTCCCGGGGCCAAACCTCCAGGGCCCGGTCGGCCCGAACGGTCTGGAGTACGGGATCACCAGCGCCGGCGACAATCCCGCCACCGGCAACGCGCCCGTAACGGGGTCCAACGCGCTGATCCAGAACAGCGTCGTGTTCACGCTGTCCGGGCTTCCGGCTGGGTTCTCGCTCAGCCAGATCAACAATGTCGTCTGGCAGTACGGCACCGATACGGGGAGCGAGCCGCACATCCCTGCGCCGGGTTCGATCGCGTTGCTGGCTCTCGCCGGCGTGCTCGCGGGTGGCCGCCGGCGCTGAGCGGGCGCACAGTTCGGTCCTTGATCGCGGGGCGATGAGCCCCGCTTTTTCATTGGGTGGGGGCGGTCAGCCGCGGATCAGAATCGGGCGCTCGCCCATCCTCTCGAGCAGGGCCTTGAACCGATCGTCCTCGCGCAGCGATTCGAGGTCTTGGTCACGCCGGGTGTGCTCCCGGTCGTTCCACCCCGATTCGACCGCGTCGTCGAGGGCTTCGATCGCGCCGTCGACGTCGCCGATCAGTGCCCGGACGCAGGCAAGGTTGTAGAGCGAGCCCCCGTTGCCGGCGGTGTCGCCCCGGGCGGCCTCGGCGTAGAGGCGCTCGGCTTCAGCCCACGCGATCTGAGCGGGTTCTTGCTCACCGAGACGTCGATGAGCCCACCCGAGCGTGTACCAGGCGTTGGGGAGGGCGCGCCCGGCGGCGATGCGGGCTTCCGAGGCTTCGCGGGCTCTTTTCCACGCCGCGTACGCGCGGTCGTGCTGGCCTCGTTCTTCCCTGAGTTTTCCGAGCGCGAGCCAGCGGTCCGCGTCTTCGGGGTGTGTGGCGAGCCACATCTCGAGAGACTCGGGGTCGTTCTGTGGGCGCGCGAGGCCGACGCCGGGCGCGAGTCTCCGTCCGGCGCTCGCGGCGCGCCCGTCGGCGTCGGGGGCGCGGGTAACGAGTACCCAGAAGAAGGCGAGCAAGCCCGCGACAAAGGCGGCCCCGACGATTGTTCCGTAGCTGGGCGAGCGCATCGGCGGCTCCGGGCGGGCCGGCCGTCGGCCCGCATCTCCTACGCGGATCGTACCGACTACGCTACCACGCATGCCGACACCGGATCAATCCCGGACCCGTGTTTCGATGCAGGCGGCGAAAGGAACGCGGGATTTCTACCCCGCGGACCTGCTGCGGCGTCGGTACATCGAAAAGGCGTGGCGTGACACATCGATCCGGCACGGGTTCGACGAGATCGAGGGCCCCACCTTCGAGACGGCGGACCTGTACCGCGTGAAGAGCGGTGAAGGGATTCTCGCCGAGATGTTCAATGTGTACAGCGGCAAGGACCCGCAGGAGGTCGCCGAAGTCAGAGAGACGGGCCGGGCCCCTCTGGCGCTCCGTCCGGAGTTCACGCCGACCCTCGCGCGGATGTACGCGGCGAGGGCGGCGCAGCTCCCGAAGCCGACGAAGTGGTTTACGGCGGGGCCGTACTTCCGGGCCGAGAAGCCGCAGCGGGGGCGGCTGCGAGAGTTCCACCAGTGGAACATCGACGTGCTGGGGGATGAAACGGGCACCGGGGACGTCGAGGTGCTGGCGTGCGCGGCGGACCTGTTTACGACGCTCGGCGTGACTTTTCAGGAGGTCCGGTTCAAGACCAGCCACAGGAACCTGGTCGCGGAGCTGCTCGGCAAGCTCGGCGTGCCCGACGGGGACATGGCCGCCCGGATGGCCCTTCTTGACCGTCATGACCGGGCCCGTCCCGCCGACGAGGATTCTCGGGAGTTTCTCGCCCGGTACCAGGAGCTGGCGAAGTTCGAGCGGGAGCGGTTCCACGTTCCGGGCGAGATCTCCGTGTCGCACCCGCAGCAGTTGGCAATGGAGGGGGCGGGGCCGACGGCGCTCGAGCTGGCGGCGCTCGTGGGGGCGCTCGAGGCGGCGGGGGCGCGCCGGTGGTGCGAGCTGGACCTGTGGGTCGTGCGCGGGCTGGCGTACTACACCGGGCTCGTCTTTGAGGCGGTGGCGGAGGGAGAGCGCGCGGTCTGCGGCGGCGGCCGGTACGACAACCTGGTCGAGCTGTTCGGCGGCCCGCCGACGCCGGCCGTCGGATTCGGGATGGGGGACGTCGTGCTGGGGAATGTGCTCGGTGATCTGAAGCTGATCCCCGAGGGGGCGGAGTTGCTGGAGGCCGTGAGCGCTCCGGGCGCGAGCCTGCGGCCGGACGTCTTTGTCATCTCCAACGGCACGCCGGAGGCGGATGCCCAGTTCGGCGCCGTCGTGGGGCGGGTGCGGCGCGGCGTCGAATCGGAGGCCTGGCAGCTCAGGGCCGATCGCAAGCCGTGGAACCGCGACCGGTACGCCGTGCGCCCGCTGCACGCGCGGCGCAGCTACAAGGCGACGAAAAACATCGGAAAACTCCTCGAGGACGCGAACCGGTGCCAGGCGCGCTGCGCGGCGATCCTCGAGAGCGACACCGAGTGCACGCTCAAGAATCTCGACACCGGCGAGCAGATCAAGAATGTGCCGCTCGCGGAGATAGGCGGACGGGCGGCGGGCCTCGCCGGCGCCTGAGCGGTCAGTCGCGGAATCGGCGGACGACCATGGTGTCGTTCTGTCCTCCGAAGCCGAAACTGTTGGAGAGGCAGGCCTCGACGCGGCTGGTGCCGTCCGGGTTGCGTTCGTCGCGGGCCTTGTTGGGGACGTGGTCGAGGTCGCACTCCGGGTCCGGGTTGTGGAGGTTGATGGTGGGGGGCAGGAACCCGGTGCGGATGGCCTGGATGCAGGTGATGAGTTCGACCGCGCCGGCGGCCTGGATGAGGTGCCCGAGCATCGACTTGACGCTGCTGAACGGGACGCGCGGCGCGAGCGGGCCGAAGACGCCCTTGACGGCGGCGGTCTCGATCGCGTCGTTCTCCTGCGTTCCTGTTCCGTGGGCGGAGATGTAGTGAACCGGCGGGCGTCCGTCGGGTCCGGGCTCGCGCGGGCTGATGCCGGCCTGGCGGAGCGCCTGGAGCATCGCGGCCTGCGCCCCCTTGCCCTCGGGCTGGATGTCGGTGATGCGGAAGGCGTCGGCTGAGGAGCCGTACCCGCCGACCTCGACGAGGGGCGTCGCGCCTCGGGCGCGAGCGTGCTCGAGGTCCTCGAGGACGACGATACCCGCGCCCTCGCCCATCACGAAGCCGTCGCGCGTGCGGTCGAAGGGGCGGGCCGCGGTGGCGTACGAGTC
>CAZMPE010000337.1:0-3637 GCA_964567955.1 uncultured Phycisphaeraceae bacterium
TCGATCGCAACGCCGCACCGCCCAACCTCGCCCACCGACAGCTCGTCGTCGCTGTCGCGCCCCATCAGCGTCGGCAGGTCGAAGGCCGTGGAGAGCCCCGTGTTCGCCGACGTCCCCTTCGCCGCCTGGAGCAGATACTTGAATCGCTTGTTCGTGTCATCGGCCGAGCCGAAGCCGGCGAACTGGCGCATGGTCCACAGGCGGCTGCGGTACCCCTGCGGGAAGAGACCCCGCGTGTAGGGGAACTGGCCCGGCTGCCCGCCCTTGCCGAGTTCCTTGTCGATGTTCTTGAGCGCCGCGGCGCCGTCGTCCGGCCCGTACGACGGGTTCAGCACGAGGCCCGAGATCGTCACGGCGTGCGGATCGACCTCGCCCGGCTTGGTGGCCTTGGAAGGATCGATCCCCGGTGTCTGCGTGCGCGAGGTGGTGCTCATGCCCGGATTCTAGCGGCGGACGGCCCGATCAGGCCGCCCGATTGAACCCCACGCCGCCAACCAAGTACGATCCTCGCGCCATGACCGCCTCCCCCCCACCTTCACACGCTCCGCGGACGTGGCTGGTCTCCGCGGCGGGCCTCGTTCTGCTCTTCGCCGTGCTCGCCGTCCAGAAAATCTGGGGCGCGGACACCTGGTGGCAGCTCCGCACCGGGCAGTGGATCCTCGAGCACGGCATCCCCAGGACCGACCACCTCTCCTACACCGTCCCCGCCAACGACTGGCTCGAAATGCGCTGGCTCTTCTGCGTCGCGCTCGAGCTCGGATGGCGGGCGGGCGGCCCCGCGCTCCTGATCGCCGGCCAGGCCGCGGCACTCGCGGCGGTCTGGCTCATGATCCTCTGGCCGGTCCGGGGCGTGCTGCGTTCGCCCGCCGGCGCCGCTCTCCTGACGCTGGCCCTGTGCGCCGGATGGGGACGCTGGGTGCTCCGACCGGAACTGGTCACCTACGTGCTGATGGCCGCGTTTCTGGTCACCCTCGAGCATGCGTCGCACCGCCGACGCGCGCGATCCGTCTGGACGCTCCCGTTCCTCCAGGTCGTCTGGACCAACGCCCACACGCTCTTTGTCATGGGTCCGATCCTCGCCTGGACCTTTGCGGGCGCGGCGGTCGTCAAGGACTTCATACCGAGGCTCGCGCCGCGTCCGGCCGAGCCGCCCGACCCCGCGCACACCCAGCGAAGCACCGCGATCCGTCTCGTCATCGTTGCCCTGCTCGTCACCGCGGCGTGCTGGGTGAACCCGTACTTCCACAAGGGCGCGATGTTCCCGATCGTTCTCTGGAGCGAGATCCAGTCCGGGCACGTCGTCTCCGAGATGATCGGCGAGATGCGCAGCCCGCTCGAGATGCCGCTGGCGACATGGACGTGGGACCTGGTGGCGGGCGCGTTGCTCGCCGCGGCGGGGCTTGCGACGTTCATCTGGAACCGCCGGCGACTGGACCTGGCGCGACTGGTGATCTTCGTCGCGGGCGTCTACCTCGCGACCAAGGCCCAGCGGAACATCGGGCTGATGACGGTGATGGTCGGCTGGGCCGCGCTCCGCAACGCGCACGAGGCGATGCAGCCGCGCCCCGAGGGCGCGCCGGCCCGGTTTGCCTGGCCCCTGCACGGCGCGCTCGGCGCGTTTCTTCTCTTCGCGTCCTGGTACGTCGTCACCGACCGTGTTTCGATCGAAGTCGGCGCACCCAAGGAGTTCGGAGTCGGCGTCGTCGAGTGGAATACGCCCGCCGGCGCGGCCCGTTTCCTTGAAGAATCCGGCGCCCCGCGACCCGTCTACAACCTCATCCGCGACGGCGGCTACCTGGCGTGGCGCGGCGTCCCCGTCCACATCGACGGCCGCATGGAGGTCTACGGCGAGGCGTTCCTCTCCGAGTTCTTCGCCCGGCGCGCCGCCGATTGGCCCGCCATCGCCGCGCGTTGGAACATCCAGACCGCCATCCTGGCCGTCTCCGGGTCCGAGGACTTCGTCAAGGTCCTTCACGCCTCGCCGGATTGGGCGCTTGTGTATCTCGACCACCGCGATGTGATCTTCGTGCGGCGCGCCGCCGAACACGCCGCGCTCATCGCCCGCTACGAGATCGACGCCGCCAGGCCATGGGCCGCCGCGCCGCCCGATGAACGCCCGGAGCCGTGGAAGTCCGCCATCGGCGGCCCGGGTCGGCCCTGGCACTCTCTCGGAACGGCCGAGACCTTTCTCGCCCTTGGCGCGATCGACAACGCCGCGCTCCAGCTTGAACACGGACTGCGGACCTTCCCCCGCCATCCGCGGATGACCGCCATGTTCGCCGCGCTCCTTCGATTCCGGAACCGGCACGACGACGCCGACACCGTTCTTTCCCACTTCGGTCCGCGCTCGTCCTGGCGCGTCTTTGCCGAGCGCACCGCCGCGCGGTTGTTGATGGACGCGGGCCGCCATGCCGACGCGATCGCACCGCTCGAACGCGCCGTGCGTGTCGATCCGGACGACGAGACGCTCCGGCTCGTTCTCGCCGATCTCTTCTTCCAGGCCGGCAACTTCCGCCCCGCCGCGGAAACCTACGAGCGCCTCGTCGCCGCGAACAAGGCCGGCGCGCCCGAATGGCTCAAGCTCGCCTTCGCACGCGAGCGCCTCGGCGATGGCCCCGGCGCCGTCGCCGCCTACCGCGAATCGCTCGCCCTCGACCCGTCCCAGCACGCCGTTCACAATCAGCTCGGTCTGTTGCTCGCGTCGCGCAACGACTTTGCCGGCGCCCGCGCCTCTTTCGAGCAGGCACTCAGGATCAAGCCCGATTACGCGGCGGCACAGAAGAACCTCGACGCGATCCGCTCGCGGAGGTAGCGCCTACGGCTCCTCGTCCTGGGTCGGCTTCTCCCGCGGCACGTTGAGGACGAAGTCGAGGCCGCGCCCGTTCGTGGCGTGGTACGCCGATCCCGCTCTCGGCCCGCCGGCCCAGCCGCCGTTGTCCTCGCCGTCCGCGCCGAGTGAATACAGCAGGTACGCGCGCCCGGCCGAGTCTTCGCCCGGCGCGAGCCGCCGGTACACGAACGGCTGGCCGTTGAACGGATCGATCGGAACCTCCGCCAGTTCGCCCGGCACGAGCGACTCCAGCGACTCCGGGAGCCGGCCATTCCGGGCCCGGTGCAGCTCCACCGCGATCATCAGCCGTGTGCCGGTCTCGACCGCGTCGTGCTGGTCGCGCGACCGAAGGGCCGCCGACGCGCCGGGCGTCATGATCAAGAGGAGCATGTAGCGGCGAGACAGCTTTTGCAGCCACTCGTCGGCGATTGATTCGGCGTCGCCACGTTCGTGCCGCGCCAGCTTCGACGCCGCGATCATCTGATCGATGTACTCGTTGGCCTTGCGTGTCGTCGCCTTCTTGCCCGCGAACAGGAACCCGCCGAGATTCAGGAACCGTGACGAGACGCCGATGCCGAACCCGCCGGCGCCCCCGGTCAGGCTCTGGAGTCGGTTGAGCTCGGACAGGATCAGGCGTCCGTTCCCGTCGCCGGAATCCGTGTGCGTCCACTGGATCGTGTCCAGCACCGACAGTCGCTCACCCTCCACCACCGTGGCCATGGGCGGCAACGGCTGCCGATCCATCGCGCCCAGCATCCGCAGAAGCGACGCCTCGCTCGTCGGCCCTTCCACCAGCTCCTCGCGAAG
>CAZMPE010000338.1:0-3621 GCA_964567955.1 uncultured Phycisphaeraceae bacterium
AGGCCGCCGCGCTCCTCGGCATCGGCGAGCGCACGCTCTACCGCAAGCTCAAGGAGTACGGGCTGAGGTAGGCCCGTCGGGATCGGCCGGCCTCTCCGGCCGGATACGGCCGCCGCCCAGAGGATTCTTCCACTTCCGGTCGCCGGCGCTCCGGGGCGCAAGTGACGCCGCGGTCGCGCTCGCCAGCACGTTCCGTGACCGGGCACTCAGGGGACGCTGTCCATCCCGGCCGGGGGCGAGCCGGGCACGTCCGCGCCCCGCGCCGGCGCCGCGCGGAACGGCCATCCCGTCAGCCGCCGGTCGCTGCCGGGGTCGAGCACGCTCCGCGAGCAGCGCGAAGCGAGGACAACGCACCCGCCGTACATCAGCAGCCCCGCCACCATCAGCAGGAACGAGAAGAACGTCGAACTCTGCGTCGAAACCGCATCTCGGTTGATCGGCACCGCCACGATGTCCCAGAGGAAGTGCAGCAGCACCGCCGCGCCGAACGCGCCGGGCACCGCCGATTTCCACCACCGCACACGGAACCGCGCCAGGCCCAGCCCGAAGCCGCCGATCCCGCCCATCACCAGGTGCCCCAGCAGCCGCACCGGCTCCGTGCCCGGGAGCGTCGTGCCGGGCGCCAACTGCCGCAACACGTCGAACGACTCCTCGATCGCCGCGCCAAGCCCGGCGAACGAGCCGTAGATCACGCCGTCCATCGGGTCGTTGAAGTACCGCTTGCACCCGAACGCCACCAGCAGCACCACGAGGAACTTCGCCAGTTCCTCGTGCGTCCCCGCCAGGGCCGCGATCAGCACCGTGTCCTCCAGCGCGTCCGGGCCCGACCGCAGCAGCCAGTAGACCTGCGCCTTGCCCGCCAGCCACATGCCGATCGCGCCCGCCCCCACGCTCAGCAGCACCATGAACCACGGCTCGCGGTCGTACAGGTCGTACCGGTACACCACCAGCGCGACCGCCACGGCGCACACGATCAGCGTCGCGTACACGAGCATCGCCGCAGGATAACGGCCTCAGCCCCCGCTCACCAATCCAGCGGCCCCAGCCACGCCCGGGCCAGGTCCTCCACGGGCAGATCGACCCCGCCCGCGCCCCAGACCAGCCGCCCGGAATCGGTCAGCCGTCCGATCGTCTCGTGCGCCACGCCGCGATCGCCGAGCACCGCGCCCGCCCGCGCCAGGTCCCCCGCCCGGACTTCGAGAACGTACCGGCCGGGCGTCTCCGCGAACGCGATTTCGTGTATCCCGGCGGACGCCGCGATCGTCAGTTCCGCGCCCAGACCCTTCCGACCCGGCCCGCCGCCCGACGCGATCAGCATCTCGGCCGCCGCCGCCAGCAACCCGCCCTCCGAGCAGTCGTGCGCCGCCGCGACCAGCCCGAGTCGGATCACTTCGGCCACCGCCCGCGCCGTCCGCGGCCCCATCTCAAGGTCCACCCGCGGGAACGCGTCCCCGCCGCCGAAGAGCTGCGCGAAGTGCGACCCGCCCATCCCGGACCCGTGGCGCCCGACAAGGATCAGCGCGTTCCCCGCCCGCTTGGCGTCCATCGTCAACGCGCGGGACACCGCCGGCACGATCCCGATCCCCGTGATCAGGAGCGTGGGGGGGATCTCGATCGTCCGCATCTCGCCCGTCGCCGGGTCCTCGTACCGAAGCTGGTTGTTCAGCGAGTCCTTCCCGCTCACGAACGGCGTCCGGTACGCCTTCGCCCCGTCGTAGCAGCCCTCCGCGGCACGCACCAGCGTCCCCATGTTCGCGGGCGTCCCGCAACTCGGCCAGCAGAAGTTGTCGAGGATCGCGATCCGCTCCGGGTCGGCCCCGACGCACACCAGATTGCGCACGCACTCGTCGATCCCCGCCAGCGCCATCTGGTACGGGTCGCCCCCGGCCGCCGGATCGCCCGTCAGCGTCGCCAGCCCGCAGGCGATCGCCAGCCCGCGCCCCGTACCCGGAACCGGCTCGATCACCGACGCGTCCCCCGGCCCGCGCCCCCCGGGGCCGACCAGCGGCTTGAGAACCGTGTTCCCCTGCACCTCGTGGTCGTACTGACGGATGATCCAGTGCTTCGACGCGATCGTCGGATGCCCGAGCAGCGCGAGCAGCGCATCCGCGATCTTCGGCGCGGCGCCCGCGCCGCGCGCCGCCGGCGCGGCCGGTGTCCACACCGCTTCGCGCGTCGGCTGAGGAATCCCCTCGTGCAGAAAGTGCGTCCCGAGCCGCCCGACCTCCGTGCCGTCATACAAGAGGATCAACTCGCCCGACTCGGTTCCGAAGGTCCCCAGGTCCGCCAGCTCGACATTCTCCTCCTCGCAGATCCGCTTGAGCGCATCCATGTTCCGCGCCGGCACCGCCAGCACCATCCGCTCCTGCGCCTCGCTGATCCAGATCTCCGTGTACGACAGCCCCGCGTACTTCAGGGGCGCACGGTCCAGGTGCACCTCGGCGCCCAGCTCGCGACCCATCTCGCCCACCGCCGACGAAAAGCCGCCCGCCCCGCAGTCGGTGATCGCGGTGAACAGCGGCTCCGCCCCCTCGTCCCGCGCCCGCAGGATCGCGTCGAGCACCCGCTTCTCCTCGATCGCGTTCCCGATCTGCACCGCGTGGCTGAACTCGTCCGAGTGCGTCTCTTCCAGTTCCGCCGAAGAGAACGTCGCCCCGTGGATCCCGTCCCGCCCCGTCCGCCCGCCCAGCGCGACGATCCGGTCGCCCTTCCTCGCCCCGCCCTCCACGCGATCCCGCGCCAGCACGCCCACGCACCCGGCAAAGACCAGCGGGTTGCCGACGTACCGATCATCGAAGAAGACGCCGCCCGACACCGTCGGGATCCCCATCCGGTTCCCGTAGTCCCTCACGCCCGCGACGACATCGGTCAGGATCCGCCTCGGATGCAGACACCCCGGAGGAAGCTCCTTCACCGGATCGCACTCCCCGCCTTTCCCCATCTCCTGCGCGCTCTTCGAGTTACCTTCTTTCCAGTTCCCCGGCAGCGCGACGCAGAACACATCCATGTTCGCGATCGGCCTCGCCGCCAGCCCCGTCCCGATCACGTCGCGGATGCACCCGCCGATCCCCGTCGCCGAACCGCCGTACGGCTCCAGCGCCGACGGGTGGTTGTGCGTCTCGACCTTCACGCACACCGCGGTCTCGTCGTCGAACGCGATCACCCCCGCGTTGTCCTTGAAGACCGACAGCGTCCAGTCCACGCCCTCGGCGATCAACTCGAACGTCGCCGCCGCCACGGTCGACTTGAGCAGGTTGTCGATCGTCACCGACCCGTCCCCGTTCACCGTGTGCCCCGGCCGACCCTCCCACCGGATCGTGTCCTTCTCCGCCCCTCCGCCCCGCAGCCCCTTGGCCCCATCTCCCCTCGACACCTCATAGCTGTACCAGTACATGCTCTTTAGCGTCTTTTGCACGCAGTGCTCGGACCACGTCTGCGCGATCGTTTCCAGCTCGATGTCGCGGGGGTCGCGTTTGAGCGTGCGGTACTCGGCCTGCACGGCCCGCATCTCGTCGAGGCTAAGGAAAAGGTGGGCATCGCGCGACATCTTCACGAGCTGCTCGTCGGTGAGGTCGCGGATGGGGATGGTGCGGGGCTCAAACGGCCGATCGTGCCCGCGGG
>CAZMPE010000339.1:0-3586 GCA_964567955.1 uncultured Phycisphaeraceae bacterium
GGTGGACTTCGCCCGCGAGAACGGGGCGACGGTCCTGCTGCGGGGCGTGCGGAACCTGAGCGACCTGCAGTACGAGGTGCAGCAGGCGGTGACGAACCGCGAGGTGGCGGGGCTGGAGACGGCCTTCGTCGTCGCCGGCCAGACGTTCGCCTACACCTCGTCGAGCCTCATCAAGCAGATCACCGCGATGGGCAAGGACCTGTCCGTCCTGTCCGCGATGGTGCCCGAGATGGTCATCGAGCGCCTGCGGAGCAAGCGCGACGAGCACCACCCGCTGCTCGAGCGCCTGCGCACCGCGGACGAAGCCACCCAGGGCTGAGCCGCTACTTCGACCCGAAGACGTAACCCTTCTGCTCCGCCTGCTGGCGCAGAGAGGCGATCAACGCCGCGCCGAGCGTGTTGTCGTTGCCGAGTTCCGCCAGCTTCGCCTGCACGTACGCGGTGCGTTCGGCGTTGAGCTTGCCGATCTTCTCCTGGATCGCGGCCCGCTCGGCCGCGGCGTCGTCCAGGATTTTCCTCTTTTCTTCGATCGTCTTGCCGCGCATGTTCTCGGGCAGGTCCTCGTCCTTCATGTCCTCGAGCTTGACCGACCCGTCCTTGATGCCGTCGACAAGGTCCCACGCCGAGTTGGTGTAGGCGTACCCGCTCTTGGTGATCGCGCGCTGCGCCGCGGCGCCCGAGCCCGCGGTGACGGCGTTGACATCCTGTTCCTGCTGGCGCTTCCGATTGCTCTCGCCCAATCGTCCGTAGGCGAGGTACGTGGTGTTCAGTTCGGTCCCGAGCCTGGCGATCTCCGCGTCCTGCGGGGCCTCGACGTGGACCGCCGCGGCGTTGTGATCGATGAAGCTGTACGTGCCCTCGCCGAGCAGCGCGCCGTCCTTCCAGCCTGTGTCGGCGCCCACGGACTCGCTGCCGCAGTGGATGGTGTTGATGATCAGGCCCCGCTTGACGGCCGCCTGCACGGCGACGCGATAGTCGAGGTCGCCCTGCGTGAAGGGCTCGTTGCCCGCGATGACGACCAGCCGCAGGTCGGCCGGCGAGGTCGTCCACTCCAGGCCGGTGGTCGCGGCGCTGATCACGTGCCCGCAGTACTCCTCGCCGCCGTTGGTGGTCAGGGCGAAGAACTGCGACGAGACTTCGTCGAGGTCGTCGGTCAGCGGCAGGATCTGGCGCAGGTACTGTTCGGAGGCGGGGATGGTGCTCTTGCCGTACTCGTACAGCGCGACCCGCAGGTGCGGCCGCCGGCCCTCCATCCGGGCCTTGGTCATCTCGTTGACGATCGACCAGATCTGCGTCTTGGCCTGGTCGATCAGGCCCGACATGCTGCCGCTCGTGTCGAGGAGGATCGCGAGCTGGATCGACGGGCCCGCGACGATCGGCGCCGCAACGGCGGGCGGGGCGACGGTCTTCTGGCCCATGGCCGGGAGGGCCAATCCGGCGGAAGCGACGAGGACGGCGAGGGCGAGGCGGAGGGTGATCGGGTTCATGACGGGCTCCAGTGGGGGACGGCGGCGACAGCCGCGCATCTGGTGATACGCAAAGGGCGGCCCCTCGTTCGAAACGGCCTTGTAACCGTCCGGCGCGTACGATCGACGCGTCATGGACCTCCGCGTGATCAGCATCGGTGCGCTCTCGGCCCATCCTCTGCGGGGCGAGCGTGCGGGGACGCGCTCCGGGCACGGGACGTCGACGCTGATCCGGGCCGGGCAGAAGGTGATCCTGGTGGACCCTTCGCTGCCCGAGGCGGTGCTGTCGGCCCGCCTGTCCGAGCGGGCGGGCATCACGGCGCGCGAGGTGACCCACATCTTCCTGACGTCGTTCAACCCGGAGCTGCGCCGGGGGCTCTCCGCGTTTGACCACGCCACCTGGTGGATCGGCCAGACCGAACGCGAGCAGATCGGCGTGGCGATGCTGCGGCAGCTTTCGGAGCTGGCGGAGCGGGGCGACGAGGATGCGCCGGTCAAGGGCGCGCTCGAGCTGGATGTCGCGATCCTGCGGCGGTTCGAAGCGGCGCCGGACTCGCTCGTCACCGACGCCGGCGAACGCGTCGATCTCTTCCCGCTGCCGGGCGTGACGCCGGGGCTGTGCGGCCTGCTGATCTCGGGAAGCCGGCACACGACGCTGATCTGCGGCGATGCGATCCCGACGGTGGAGCACCTGGAGCAGGGCAAGGTGCTGCCGAACGCGGCGGACGTGACGCAGGCGCGCGAGGCCTTTACGGAGGCGGTGGAGATCGCGGACCTGTTCGTGCTGGGGCGGGACAATCTTGTGGTGAACCCGACGAAGCGGCCGTTCTAGCGATCACGATGGACACCAACCCGGATCATCGCGCGGAACTCAAGCCCGGGTGCCCGATCTGCGAGGCGATCGGCCGCATCAGGGCGGATCAGTTCCCCGATCTGATCGCCGAGTTGCCCGAGACGTACGTCGTTCTTTCCGAGCCGCAGGGCTGCCCGGGCTGGTGCGTGCTCTATCTCAAGAGCCACGCGTCGCACTTCGAGGAACTGGTCGGCTCGAAACAGGCAGCGATCTTTGCCGATGTGGTCAGTGTCGCCTCGGCAATCCGGCGCGCGCTCCGGCCCGCCCGCATCAACTACGCGTGCCTGTGCAACCAGGTGGCGCATGTGCACTGGCACGTCATCCCGCGCCACGAGAGCGACCCGGACCTGAAATCTTCGATCTGGACATGGCCCGAGGAACGCATCAAGGGCGCGATGGACGCCGCGGGACGCGCGGCGATGGTGAAGAGATTGCGGGAGGCGATCGATAGCGGCGGCGAGGAATAGGCGGGCTCTGCTCCCCACGGGGCAGCGGGTGACCGCGCAACACGGACGTGTGAGGGGGCGGTCGCGCGTCGGCGATTGCTCGCAGACCCCTCACCTGTCGCCTTCGGCGACGTCCTCTCCCCCAGGGGGAGAGGAAGCGGTGCATCTTGTCACGATGATCGATCGCGTGGGCGTGTGTCTCACCCTCGCGCGTACGCTCGCGCCAAATCCGTCATCCGCGCCAGGTGGTAGTCGTCGTGGGCGCACACGAACGCCACGGCGTCGATCAGGCGCATGTTCATTTTCAGGCGCGGGTGGACGGAGATGCGCGCGAAGTCGGATTCCGCAAGCCCGTCGAGCTGCGCCGCCTGACGCTCGCGGTGCGAGCGGAACGCGCCCAGGAGGTCCTCGATCCGCGCGCTGTTGTGGCCCGCCTCGTTCGTCCGCCGGTTCGTGATGTCCGCCGCGGAGAGTTCCGGCTTGCCCGCGAGGAAGTCCTGCAGGCGCGTATCCCACAGCGGCTCCAGGTCCAGCAGGTGCCCGATGTTCTCCTGGATCGACCATCCCTTCCCGTCGCGCCAGGTCAGGGCCGCGCCGGGCAGCCCCCGCACCTTCTCCTCAACCCGCGCCGGCGTGCCGCGGAACCGTTCGACCACGTCCGCGGCGGTCTCGACGGCGAAGTCGAACGTGAACCGGCGCTGGACCCAGGGGAGTTTGGCTGGCATGGCGACCTCCGCTGACCTTAGGAACGCTCAGAGATGACGATGTCGTTTCCGCCCGAGTTGTGGCCCAGTGTCGGTCGCTCCTTCTGCGGAGGCGGG
>CAZMPE010000340.1:0-3522 GCA_964567955.1 uncultured Phycisphaeraceae bacterium
GATCAGGGAGGCCATCTCGCCGGTGCCCACGCGCCCGAGTGGGCGCGTGAGGACGAGGAAGGTCGCGGACATCAGCGCCCAGTTGGCGAGCGGAAGGAGGGCGGCGACGACGACCAGCCACCAGGGCGCGTTGCGGAGCGAATCGGCGACGCCGCGCATCCCGTCGGCGCCGGACGCGACGGCCCAGACGGCGGCGGCGAGGAGGAGCAGGCCGATCGCGAAGCCGATCCATCGGCGGGCGCTCGCGCGGGGGCGACCGCTCTGCCCTCCCTCCGGCTGCTCGAGCGCCGGCGGGGCTTCGTTCACCTGCCGGCTCCGCTGGCGAAGGGATCGGCGGCTTCCTTCGCTTCGATCGGCGACTTCTTGAGGTCCTCGAGCTTGAGCTTCGCGTAGCAGCGCGAGCCGGCGCCGAGGCGCTCGGCGACGAGCGCGGCGATTCGGCTGACGCGGGGGTCGGCGGATTGTGCCGCGGCGGCGAGGGCTGCATCCGCCGGATCGGTGACGCGCGTGGTGAGGAAGAGGCACTGCACGAGCGGATCGGTGTCGGCGCGTGCGGCGTCGTCGACGGGGGTCATGGACGGGGCGAGCGATCGGTTGGGCAGGACGGCCAGGAGCATGGCGCGGGTCGGCGGGGTGAGCGAGGGCCAGCGCTGGGCCCACGAGGCGCCGAGGGGAGCCATGAGAGAGTCGTCGGCGGGCCTTTCGACGCCGAGCGTGTCGGTCGTGGTCAGCTGGCGGCCGAGGAGAAGGATGCGGACCGCGCCGGCAAGGCGGTGCAGCAGGTACTCGGGGTCGGTGGTGATCTTGATGTGGAACTCGGGGATCTGGAGCGAGGACTCGGGCATCTGGGCGCGGGTCTGCGAGTCGGTCTCGGTGGCGATGCACAGGGGGCCGGGGCGGTACCCGGCGGCGGCGTCGAGGATGAACCCCTGGATCACGCGCCAGCGGACGCGCTGGGATTTGAAGGCGATGAGTTCCATGAGCAGCCCGCTCTGGCAGCGGTCGGGCCAGATGGTGACCTCGTAGGACTCGCGCGGCATGAGGCGGAGGCGGCGGTCGATATCGACCACCTCGGGCAGGAGGAGCGCATCAAAGCCGGTGCCCTCGATGCCGAACTTGGGGGCGAAGAGGAGGCGCGAGTTGATGGGCCGATCGGCGCCGACGGCGAGCGGGATGGGCGCGAGGTTGCGCACGGTGACGCGCGCGAGGGAGCGGTCGAGGGAGTCGAGCGCGGCGCGTTCCAGCCGGACGTTGACGCTGACGTAATCGCGCGGCTGGAGGATGAGGTTGTCGATCCAAGACGGGATGTCCTTCCCGAACTGCTGGAGCGCGAGGCGTCGCGCCTCGTCCGGGGTCGCGCCGAGCTTGGCGATCCTGGTCGCCGCCCAGGCGCCGACGGTCGAGAGCGGGACGCGGTCGGTGAGACGCCGGTAGGCCTCGATGGCGTCGCCGGGACGCCCGGCCTGCTCGTGGGCCAGTCCCTCTCCCAGGATGGCGACGGCCTGCGACTCTGCCAGCGGGCGGAGGGCCGCGATGGCCGCCTCCGGGTCGCCCTTCCGCATCAGCAGCATGCCGTTGAGCACGGGGACCAGTTCGTCGCCCGACACGGCGAGTTCGCTCTCCGGCGCCAACGCCGCGGCGGCCTCGTCGACCTGAACGCCGACCCAGAGGCGCGCGAGCTGGAGCTGGAGGGACAGGCCGCGCCGCTGCTCGGCGAGCTGCCGATCGGTCGCGTCCGGGGCTCTGAGCCGCGGGTGAGCGATCGCACCCGTCAGGGCGCTGACGGTCAGCGCCATGTCGGCGACGGCCTTTTCGCAGCTTTCGCGTTCGCCCTGGGCGTCGAGTGCGGCGGCCTGGATCAGCGCGTACTGCGGCGAAACGCGGATGTCCTGCGGCTGTTCGACCTGATCGGTCGGAAGGCCGGCGGTCACCAGGGCGCGGATCTGTGCCGTCACCGCCTCGATCTTGTCCATGCGGTCGCGGTTGATCTTCTGGACGACGTAGTGCGGTCCCTTCTCGAGCCAGTCGAGGGCGAAGCTCTGGCGGTCGACGAGGTCGGTCCGGTCGCCCGTGGCCCGATGGACGAGGTGCGCGTTGCGGAGGAACCGGCGCGCCCCGGCGTACGCGCCCGCCGCGGCCATCTCGCGGGCGATGGAGAGGTGGACGTGCGGGTCGATCGGGTCGGCCATCAGGAGGTTGGACATGAGCTCGAGACGGCCGGCGAGGTCGGCGCGCTCGGAGGCGAAGGCGGCGGCGAGCGAGGCGGCCTCCTTGTGCGAAAGGTCGAGCTTGACGGCCTGGGCGAGGCGGGAGGCGAAGCCGTCCATGTCGCCGCGCTCGCGGAGGAGGAGCGCGGCGTCGAGGGCGAGGCGGCTGCGGACGGAGGCGTCGAGGGCACGGCCTTCGTCGGAGAGCAGCCGGTCGTAAGCGGCGAGGCGTGCCTCGGCGGTCTGCATCTTGGAGACCCGGGCGCTGATGAGGCGCAGCTGGGCGACGGTGTCGGCGGGGTCGAGGGCCAGGAGGCGGCGGGTCAGGTCGAGGACGGTGTCGGCGTCGCCGGCGGACCAGGCGGCCTCGATGCGGAGGCGGAGGATTTCCTGGTCCTCGGGGCGGAGATCCTGCGCGAAGCCGAGCATGATCGTGGCGATCCGGTAGTCGGTCTCCGTGGCCTTCTCGGGGAGGCGGGTGTCGAAGATGGCCAGGCGCGCGATGGATCGGGCGAGGAACTCCTCGCGCGAGAAATCGGTGGACTGGGCGGAGGCCGCGGGGGCGAGGGCCGTCGCGACGAGGACGAGGAATCCGAGACAGAGTCCCGGCAGGCGACGGGCATGCGGAGCGTTCATGGTCAAGGCAGTGCACCCCAATACGTGATCACCAGGCCGAGGATCGCGCCCAGCATGAAGACCGTGAAGACGGACATCTCAACCATCCATACACCCAGACGGCGTGCAACGTTCGGATAGAGTCGATCGGCGACAACGACCATCAGGATGAACTGGCCGCCGGCCAGTGCCGCGGCCCCTCCGAGGACGACCGGCCATCGGAAGGCCGGGGCGTGCAGGCGTGACAGGTCGAAGACCAGCCAGAGCCCGGCGATGACCAGGACGGCCGCCCAGGCGGTCCCGCTCAGCACCCGAATCGCCAGGTTCGCGCTCCGCGGCATGTTCAAGCACGGCGCTCCGACTCGTGCGACGACCGGGCCGCCCGTCCGGGGCGGTCCCGCCACTGTTATCGACTAACCCAGGGCCATGGTCATGAGGAACTCGGCGTTGGTCTTCACCTTCTTCAGGCGGTTGCGCATGAGTTCCAGGGCCTCGACGACGTTCATGTCGCTGAGGACCTTGCGCAGGCGGTAGACCAGTTCCAGCTCCTTGGGGTCGAGGAGCAGCTCTTCGCGCCGGGTGCCGGAGGCGGAGATGTCGATGGCCGGCCAGATTCGCTTCTCGACCAGCTTGCGGTCGAGGTGGAGCTCGCTGTTGCCGGTGCCCTTGAACTCCTCGAAGATGACCTCGTCCATCCGGG
>CAZMPE010000341.1:0-3511 GCA_964567955.1 uncultured Phycisphaeraceae bacterium
GACGCCGGCCATGTCGGCGGTCCGCGCGGGAGGAGCACCGGGGCTGGTGGCGGCGTGGGTGATGCTGGTGTTTCTCGCCGGGCTGCCCGTCTTCGTGATCGGCTCGGTCCTGACCCAGCGGACCCGGTTCCAGGCGACGCACACATATGTGCCGAACTCGGGCGCGTACCGGAACGTCGCGATCCTGCTGGAAGGAGGTGGGAACTGGAATGACTCTCCCGCGGCCACGCGGGTGGAGATCACCGTGTGGGGCCCGAAGGGGGTTCAGGCGAGCAGGAGCTACAGCCCCGAACGACTCCGCGGGCTGACGATCGATGAAGAAGAGGCGCTCGTCGGAGAGGTCATCGCGCTGCTGGAATCCGCGGGGACCGACACGGGAACTCAGGCGGTGAGGGCCGAGGTGGCCGAAGTCGTCGAACTGGCTGCCTCGGGGGCGATGCAGGCGCGGGCGTCGAACATGCTCTCGCCGCGGACGCTGCGTCAGGCCGGGGTTTCGTCCATGTCGAGCACGGGCCCGGCGGCGTGGTTCCTGATGTCGGCGATCCCGTTGTGGATCGTGGTGGTGATTGCGGGCGCGATCGTGCTTGTGCGCGTTCGGCGGCGGCGGCTCACGGCGATGGCGGAATCGGCGGCCCCGGAGGGCGAGCCGGTCACGGCTTGATGGGTTCGCCGCCGGTGTCCACGTTGTCCCTGGTGAAGAGTCGCGTGCCGAGCGTGATCTTGCGCGGGACTTCGGCGCCCTTGCCGTCGGCGATCTTGAGGGCGGCGTCGACGGCCTCGGCGGCGCCGTTGGGGTATTCGAGCGTTGCGTCGAGGATTCCGGCGCGGACGGCGGCGACGCCCTCGTCGGGGAGCGCATCAACGCCGACGAAGAGCATCTCCTTTTCGCGGCCGGCGTCCTTGGCGGCGTAGTAGGCGGCGATGGCGGCGGGGTCGTTGGCGCCGTAGACGAGCTGGATGCTGCCCTTCTGCGGGTTGCGGGCGAGCGCGGCCTGCATCTTCTCGCGGGCCTTGTCGCCGAGCCACTCCATGTCGGCGTCGTAGACGATCTTGATCTGCGTGTCGCGGATCGCCTCGCGGAAGGGTTCGGAGCGGTCGACGGCGGGCGTGCTGGAAGCAAGGCCCCTGAGCTCGACGACGCTGCCGCGGTCGCCGAGCTTGTTTCGGATCCACCTGCCGATCTCGCGGCCGATGAGGCGGTTGTCGGCGCCGATGAAAGTCGTGAACTGATCACCCTCGACGGCGCGGTCGAGGACGATGACGGGGATGCCGGCCCTGTACGCCTCGGCGACGACGCGTGTGAGGCTGGTGTCCTTGGGCGAGATGATGATGCAGTCGACCCTGGCTGCGATGAACTCCTGGACGTGCGAGGTCTGCCGGAGGACCTCGTTCTGTGCGTCGCGGGCGAGAAGCTTGATGCGCGAATGCCTGGCGCAGTGGGCGCGGATGTCCTTGTCCATCTGCTCGCGCCAGGGCTCGCCGCGGTTGCACTGTGAGTAGCCGATCGTGATCGGGCGGGGCTCGGTTGACTGGGCGAAGACGGGGAGGGAGAGGAGGAGGAAGGCGAGGGGGGCAAGGAGGCGGAACATGAGAGTCTCCTTCATGAATCCATACTCCGAATTGTGAAGTGTGCAGCGGAGATGCAAGGTAGTTCGGACAGGCCGGAGGCCCATACCACCGGGCTGGGAAAGCGCGATCCAGCATACCGCGCGATCAGGAGCGCCGGCCGATGCCCTGGGCGAGGACGGCGAGGACGATGATGCCGCCGGTGACCATGAGCTGGGTGGAGGTCTCGAGGCCGTTGATATCGAGGATCTTCTGCATGTACCCGATTGTCAGCACGCCGAGGAGCGTGGGGAGGACGCCGCCGCGGCCGCCGGCGAGGGAGGTGCCTCCGATGACGACCATGGCGATGGCGGTGAGTTCGTAGCCGAGGCCGCCGTCGGGGTTTCCCTGGCGTTCGAGGGAGGCGAAGACAACGCCGGCGAGTCCGGCGAGAGCGCCGCAGAGGATGTACGCGATCAGCTTCGTCCTCTTGACGGGGACGCCGGAGTAGCGCGCGGACTGCTCGCTGTCGCCGACGGCGTAGACATGGACGCCGGTGATCGTGAGGCGCAGAAACGCCCATGTGCCAAGGACGCAGAGGAGCATGAGGGGGACGCAGAAGGGGATTTCCGCACCGGCGCCGGGGATGGGGATCCGCGTGTTCATCGCGTCGATGAGGGGTGGCGGCTCGAGCATGACGACCTTGGCGCCGCCGGAGATCCACTTGGCCGCGCCGCGTGCGAAGGCCATCATCGCGAGCGTGGCGACGAAGGGCTGCAGGCGGAGGAAGGCCACGAGGCCGCCGGAAGCGCCGCCGCAAGCGGCGCCGGCGCCGATGGCGGCGAGGATCGCGAGCGCGGCGGGCCATTCGAGGCGGACCGCGAGGAAGGTGGCGGCGACTCCGGCGAGGGCGACGACGCTGCCGACGGAGAGGTCGATGCCTCCGCCGATGATGACGACGGTCATGCCGCAGGCGAGGATGCCGTAGCCGGCGATCTGCCCGAGCGTGCTCGAATGCGTGTAGGGCGCGTAGAAGGCGCCGCCGGCGTGGAAGACCAGGCCGAGGGCGATGACGACGGCGAGCGCGGCGAGGGCGAGGAGGACCTGGACCGGCGGGAGGGACGCGGGGCGGCGTGTGCTGGTCGCTGGCACGTCGGGCTCCGCGGGCCTATTGAGGTTCGAGCGTCACGCAGTCCAGACCTAAGAAGGACCTGGAGCCGAGAGCTTCGGCGTTGCCGCCGACGACTTCGACGCGCAGGACGAGTCGGCCCGCCGCGGGCGTGTGGACGCCGAGGTCGATGGGGCCGGTGGGGAGGACGCGGTGGGGCGTGCCGCAGTAGAGGTCGACGTCCTCGCCTGCCGGGCGGCCGTTGATGGAGAAGCGGACGATGCCGTAGTCCCAGCTTTTGGCGGCGTGGACCTTGACGCGGACGGGCCTGCGGCCCTCGGGGCCGTCGCCGGTGGGGATGGCGAGCTCGACGAAATCGCCGGGTGCGCGGCCCTGAACCCAGAGTTGGGTATCGCCGCTCCAGGTGCGCGGGGCGAAGCCGGCCATGCCCTGGGGGATCACCGAGAGGCCGGGAGACTTGGCGAGGATGGCGAGCTTCTCGCACTCGAGGGCGCCGTCGATGAAGAAGGGGGGCGGGAGCGGGGGCGGCTGGGGGATGGAGCGGCGGGCTTCGTCCTCCTGCGGGCGGCGGTTCGTTGTCGCGCCGGGCCGGGCGTAGAAGTAGCTTGTCGCGGCGTAGGCGACGTCGCTTTCCTTCCAGTGCCACACTTCCATGTCGAGCTTGAAGGACGTGGTGAAGGGGATGGCATCAAGTGAGCGGACTCGGCTGACAGTGGTGTGGCCGTAGTTGTTGCCGTATGTGTGGCCGTCGCATCGGGGCTGGGCGTGGAAGGGGTGCTGGAAGGGCTCGGGGCAGCACCAGGCGTAGCCGTAGTAGTCCTCGGTGCCGGTGCCGAA
>CAZMPE010000342.1:0-3509 GCA_964567955.1 uncultured Phycisphaeraceae bacterium
TTCGCCGGTCAACGCGTCGGCGACGACGTGCACTCCGTTGGGCGCGATGGCGAACGGCCCGGTCCTTCTCAGCGTCACCCCACCCCAGATCCCCCCGTGCTGCAGGCCCAGCACGTCGTGAAACCCCTTGGTGATGTACCCGTTCTCGACGAGCACGCCGGGCGCGGGCCGCGGGGCGTGGATCTCGTCCACGCGCACGGCGATGTCCAGTTCGCGCTGCGGACTGATCTCGAACTGGAACGGCAGGTAGTCGCCGACATGGCGGCCAATCTCGACGCCGTTCACCCAGACGCGGCAGTCCGTCGCGACGGATTCGAAGCGCAGCCAGAGGCGCGTGCCGTCGCGAACCCAGTCCGCGGGCACGCGGCCCCAGCGCCGGTACCAGGCGACGCCGTGGAATTCCTCGCCGAGCGTCAGTTGCCAGGCGGACGGGATAGTGGTCGGAAGCCAATGGCTCGTTCGACCCGGACCTTCGCCCGCGGGCCCGCTCCGGTCCGGCGTCCGGCCGCGCTCGAACCATCGTTCGCGCACGCCCGAGTCGTCGGGGTCGGGCCGGATCTCCCATGTCCCGTTCAGATCGATGCTCGCGCCGGTCACGCGCACGCTCCCTGCGATCGCAGCATCGCGACGACCTCGGCCCGCGTCGGCAGAGACGGGATCGCCCCGCGCTTCGTCGTCGCCAGCGCCCCCGCCGCGGAGGCCCAGCAGAGCGCATCGTGCACCGCCGCGGCGTCGAGCCCGCCGCCGATCTTGTGCTCCGCCCAGCGGCAGGCCAGCACGCCCGCGAAGGCATCGCCCGCCCCCACCGTGTCCACCGGCGTCACCGTGAACGACTCGACCATCGCCGCCGCCCGCTCGTGGATGACCGCCGCGCCGGCGGCGCCGAGCGTCATGACCGTCCGCTCGATGCCGATCGCGGCGAGGCGCGCCGCGAGGGGTTTGAGATCGTCGGGGAGCGCGCCGTTGAGCGGCGATTCGATACGGCCGGCGCCGATCGCCTCGCCCTCGGTGCGGTTGACGAGCAGGAGATCGACGGCGGCGAGCAGATCGGCGGGCGCCGCCAGCGCGGGCGCGGCGTTGAGCAGGACGGTCACGCCGGAATCCGCGGCGATCTGCGCGGCGTGCCGGCAGGCGTCGAGGGGCGTCTCGAGCTGCATGAGGAGGACATCGGCATCGGCGATCGCCGCCCGAGCCGCGTCGACGTCTTCCTTCGAGACCGTCGCGTTCGCGCCCGAGGCGACGACGATGGTGTTCTCGCCGTCGGCGGCGACGGTGATCAGCGCCGTGCCGGTCGGCGCGCTCGCGCGCACGGCGATGCGCGACACGTCGATCCCTTCGCGCCCGAGGACATCGAGCATCATGCGGCCGTGGGCGTCCTCGCCGACGGCGCCGATGAAGGTGACGGCGGCGCCCATGCGTGCCGCGGCGACGGCCTGGTTGGCCCCCTTGCCGCCGGGGTGGGAGTCGAACTCGCCGCCGATGATGGTCTCGCCGGCCCGCGGCAGCCGCGCCGAACGAACCACGAGATCGACGTTGATCGATCCCAACACGCAGACCCGCGCCCGGTCAGATGCGTCCGCCATGTGGACAGTCTACGGAACGCCGCTCGCCACCAAACCCATGGGCCTTTCCTGCACTCTGCCACTCCGCCACTTTGCCACTCTGTCACTTCCTATGGACCGTCGCCCAGACCTCGCGCTTGGCGTCCAGGTCGCGCCACTCCTTGCGGCCCATGACGAGGTCGGCGTAGATGGTCGCGATCTCGCGCGGCCGCATGCGGAAGCGGACGGCGGACCAGGTGATCGGCGTGCCCTTGAGCCTCGCCCCCTTGGCCCATGCCGGCGGCTTCACCGGATGTTCCACATCAAGCCACCCGGTGTCCTTCCACGTCCAGCCGCGCCCGTCTCCCCCCACTCTGCCACTTTGCCACTCTGCCACTGTGCCACTTCTCACTTCTCCCAAGACCGTCGTCTTCGCCGCCATCGCGACCGGCCCGGGCAGCTTGAGCACGACGTCCGCCGGTTCGCCGTCCCATTCGACGAGGCGGATCACGTACGGATGGTCGCACGCGCCGGCGGATTCCTTGAACATCCGGTGCCCCGCCCAGTCCGGCAGGTGCTCGCCCGACTTCATCGACTCGCGGTGGAAGGCGTGCGCGAGGACGTTGGGCGCGTCGCAGACCTCGAGCGAACCGAATGATTCGGGGATGTCCTTCTCGACGCCCGACGCCGTTCCGCCGCCGACGGGGCGGGCGCCTCCGGCAACCGCCTTGTAGAAGTTCATCGGGAGCGGCGCGGCAAGCCGTACCCGCTCGGCGTTCGTGATTCGCCCATGAGGAATGAGTCGAAACCGAAACAGGCCCGGGCCGCACACGCCGTGCCGTTGCTCGTCCCATGGGTCGTACGCGTTGAGCACGACGCGGATCCCTCGTTCGTCGCGGAAGAACTGCTGCGATCCATCGTGCGTGATGAGAAGTCCGCTCTCGCCTTCCTCGCCGACAAGGTCAACGAATGAATGGGCGGTGAACGGATTCTCCACCTCTTCGAACCGCTGCGGCGCCGTCATCCAATCACCCGTCGGGTACTTGCGCCGGCACGCGCCGCTTCCGCGAACCTCGTGCACGCCGAACGGCGTATCGGCGAGGATGCGGACGCCGGGGATGCGATGGTCGAACGTGAGTTGCATCGACCCCTGGAATCCCGGGTCCGGCAGCTGAAGATCATCCAGCCGAAAGATCCCGATCTCCACATCCAGCGATTCGGGTTCGGAACGCATGCGAAGTTCCGTGGTCAGTTCCCATGGCCCGAACCGGCGCGTCAACCTGAGTATTCGCGCGTTGGCCCGATTGACTGACTGCCATTCCAGCTTTCCGGAACGCACGGCTTTGCCGGCGCGCCGCGCTGTGACTCGGAGCAAGGAAGCCCCGGCCGCGAGCATGCCCTTCGGGAAGGCGGAACAGGCAATCTGGCGGATCGTTGCTGTCGGCCGGTCAACCTCGATGCGGAAACTCGGTCGCATCATGGTCAGACGGTCGCCACGGCGTGTGACCGTCGGTTGGCGTATCCGGCGCACGCGGAGGTTGGCCTTTGCGTAGCCGAACGGCGGCACCAGGACGGGCACACAGCCCTCCAGGCTATCCCATAGCGGACGCTGCAATCGCGGCCATCCGCATGTGTTGACCGCGACTCGGGAACTCCAGCGCACCCCCAGCTTCCTCGCGAGCAGCCAGAGCACACGCCCCTGCGCCTCCGCCGCCAGATCCTCGGCGCGGGCGAACTGGCCGCGCCCGACAAATCCGCACAGGCCCTCGCACTCGTGGTTGTCGTGGTGCTGGGCCGCGAGCGCCTCGCGCCACGCTTCGTCAAGCTCCCACGTCGGGTAGACGTCCCACGATGCGTACGGGCGGCCGAACAGGCCCGAGATGGCGGACAGCGATTCGGCGGCGAGGATCGTCTGTTCGCATGAGCGGCTCGCCCTCGGGTGGTGATCCGCGTTCTTCCACTGCGTCA
>CAZMPE010000343.1:0-3492 GCA_964567955.1 uncultured Phycisphaeraceae bacterium
CGCGCGGCATGCCGCAGATCGAGGTCGAGTTCGCCATCGACGCCAACGGCATCCTGAAGGTTTCGGCCACCGACAAGGGCACCGGCAAGAGCCAGAACATCACGATCACGAACTCGGGCGGCCTGTCCAAGGACGAGATCGACAAGATGAAGCGCGACGCCGAGCAGCACGCCGCCGAGGACAAGAAGCGCCGCGAGGTCGTCGACGTCAAGAACCGCGCCGACGCCACCGTCCTCCAGACCCGCAAGGCCCTCGAGGAGCACGGCGGCAAGGTCGGCCCCGAGGTCCGCGCCAGGATCGAGTCCTCCCTCTCCAACCTCGAGGACAAGATCAAGGGCGACGACAAGGCCGCCATCGAGGCCGCACTCAAGGAGCTCGAGACCGCCGCCATGGACCTCGGCAAGGCCATCTACGAGGACGCCGCGAAAAAGGGCGCCCCCGCCGAGCCCGCCAAGGGCGAGGCCGGAAAGCCCGACGACGTCATCGACGCCGACTTCAAGGTCAAGGACGAGAAGTAGAGCCCGACCGGACCGGGCACCCGGGGTCCTCCCGGCGCGCCCCGTACCAGATCTCGAGCCCCTCGCGCCGGCGCACCCCGCGCAGCCCCGACACGGACAGCCGCGCCATGATCGCCAGCAGCTCGCGCGTGGAATACGCCCGCACCTTACGGCCCGACGTGATCACCGGCTCGCGCACCACGACGAACCTCCCGTGCCGGCGGATCGCACGCGCGAAGTGGATCTCCTCCGAAGCGTAGAAACCCTCGTCGAACCCGCCCGTCGCCTCGAACACCCCGCGACGGCAGAACATGCACGCCCCGCCCGTCAAGCCGGCCGCCGCCATCGCCGCCATCAGCACCCGGAGCAGGACTCTCGACATGCGCGGCACCTCGCCGTCAAAGTCGACCGTCGCGCCCCCGCCCGCCGCGCCCCCGTCGAACGCCCGAAGAATGCCGCGCAGAGTTCCCGGTGAAACAGCGGTGTCCGCGTCGACAAAGACCAGCCTTGAGCCGGAACCCGCCCGAGCCGCGGCGTTCCGTGCCGCGGCGATTTGCCGGCGCTCGATCCGTACGACCCGCGCACCATTCTCCGCCGCCATCTCCGGCGTCCGATCCGTCGACGAGTCATCGGCCACGACGATCTCGTAGTCGATCCCGACTTCGCGCGCACCCTTGTGAATCGCCGCAAGGGTGCGCGGCAACAGCACCTCTTCGTTGTGCGCCGGAATCGCAAAGGTGATCACGCCGGACTATACCGATCCACCGGAAGCCGGTCCCGCCCGCAGCCGCGCGGACATTTCGCGCGCCGCCGCCGCCCGGTGGCTCAACCGGTTCTTCTCGTCGTTGGGCAGTTCCGCGCCCGTTCGCCGGAAGTCCGGTCCGACCAGGAAGAGCGGGTCGTACCCGAATCCGTTCGAGCCCCGCGGCACCTCGCCGGGCAGACCGATCCGCCCCTCGAAGTGGCCCCTGCACACTCCTTGCAACTGCTCATCACCAGGCCCCGCCACCACCATCACGCACACAAACCTCGCCGACCGTTTCTCCGGCGGCACCCCCTCAAGCTCATTGAGCAGCTTGGCGTTGTTCGCCGCATCCCGCTGCGCCCGGCTCAACCCCGTCTCCAGCCCTCCGGTCGCGTAGTGCGAACTGATCACGCCCGGCGCCCCGCCGAGAACATCCACCTCGAGCCCGGAGTCGTCGGCCAGACAAACCCGCCCGGTCTGGTCCGCGTACGACCGGGCCTTGATCGCCGCGTTCTCCTCGAAGGTCTTCCCGTGCTCCTCCGGCTCCCGGAACGATCCGCCCAGTTCCATGAGCCCGATCACCCGCACTCCCGCGGCCGCGAAAATGGCGCGCAGTTCCTCCACCTTGTGCGGGTTGCCGGTGGCCAGGACGATGGGGAGGGTGGGGGTCTCGGGCATGCGGGTGGACACGCGTACACGGACTGTATCCAATCACGCCCATGGACCACGCCGCCCGCGACGCCACGGCCCGCACCGCCGCGGACGCACTCGAACGCGCAACCCTCCCCGTGGCTCTCGTCGGCTTCGACGGCTTCATCGACGTCATCATCGACGTCGTCGACCGCCGGCGCGACATGACCCCCGGCGGCTACGACCGCATACGAACGATCGCGCAGTTCGCCTCGCGAGCCTCCGCCGCGGCGGGCCGGTCCGCCAATCTCGAACTGATCGAGAAGGAAGCCCGCTTCGGCGGCAACGGCCCGCTCCTGGCCGGGGCCCTGGGCCGGCTCGGCGTCCCGGTGACGTTCGTCGGCGCCGTCGGGCGCGAGGAGAATCCCCGCGAACTCCATCCCATCTACGAGCCGTTCGCCGCACGCTGCCGGCGCGTCGTCCCCGTCGCCCCCCCGGCCCACACCGACGCCCTGGAGTTTGATGACGGCAAGATCATGCTCGGCCGCCCGGGCAACGTGCAGCGCGTCACCTGGGCCCGCCTGCTCGAGACCGTCGGCCTCGATGAGCTGACGCGACTCGTCGATTCCGCCTCCCTCATCGGCATCGTGAACTGGACGCTCGCCGGCGGCGTCGAGGGAATCTGGGAGGGCCTGATCGAGCAGGTCCTTCCCCGCATCCGCCCGGCGCCCCGTCGCATCATCATCGATCTCTCCGACCCCGCGAAACGCACCGATCAGGATGTGTCGCGCGCGCTCGCTCTCCTGCGCCGACTCAACGCGCTCGTCCCCGTCACGCTCGGCCTCAACCTCGCCGAATCCGAGCGCATCGGCAGGGTCGTCGGCGCGCCCGCCGCCGCCGATCTGCTCGAGTCCGTGCCGGCGATCCGCGAGCGACTCGGGCTCGACTGCCTCGTCGTCCATCCGCGCGAGGGCGCCGCCGCCGCGACCGAGCGCGAAGCCGCCTGGTTCGACGGACCCTTTACGCTCTCGCCCGTCCTCTCCACCGGCGCGGGCGACCACTTCAACGCGGGCTTCTCGCTCGCGCAGACGATCGGCCTCCCGCTCCCGCAGTGCCTCGCCGCGGGCTGTGCTCTCAGCGGCGCCTACGTCCGCGACGCCGAGTCCCCGACCCTCCCCCGCCTCGCCGCCTTCCTCCGCGACCTCCCTCGGCCCCAACACCCCCGGGGCTAGACTCCCCCATGCCGTTCGCAGAGATTGCCGCTCGACTGGGAATCGACCGTGACCCGCGACTGATCGCCGATGTCAGTGCGCCCGAGCCGCCCCCGGGCGTCGCGTACAGCGAGAACCCCGCAACAGGCAAGCCCATCGCCGGCATCCGCCTCGATGACGCCGCCTCCACCGAGCGCACCATCGCCGAAGCCGCCGAGACGTTCCGCAAATGGCGCGAGGTCCCCGCTCCGGTCCGCGGCCAGGTCGTCCGCGCCATCGGCGACGAGTTCCGCAAGCACAAGAACGCCCTGGGCGAACTCGTCAGCCTCGAGGTGGGCAAGATCCGCGCCGAAGGCACGGGCGAGGTGCAGGAGACGATCGACATCGCCGACTTCGCCGTCGGCCTCTC
>CAZMPE010000344.1:0-3475 GCA_964567955.1 uncultured Phycisphaeraceae bacterium
TGGTTCAGTTCCTTTTGAGCAATGAGCGGTGGTCGTGATGTTTCTGGTCGTCGGCCAGGAGTTCTATTTCAATCCGATCCGGATCCACGCGACCCGTTCGGCGTCGACAATGAACACGGACTGGCCGTCGGTCACCTTCACCAGGTGGTCGGCCTCGTCCGGGATGAGCATGGCGTGGTGCACGTTCAGGGTCTCGGGAAGCCCCACGAAGGCGAACACGCACGCGCGTTCGCCGTTCAGTTCGCGGAGCGCTTTTCGGAGCTGGTCGGGTGTCATGGGAAAGTGGCAAAGTGGCAAAGTGGCAGAGTGGCAAGGTGAACGGAAGTGGCCGGGCATCGAATCACTTTGCCACATTGCCACTTTGCCACTTCGCCACTCTCCCCTCAGTCAATCACCGCCAGGATGTCGTCCTCGGACATGATCAGCAGTTCCTGCTCGTTGAGCTTCACCTCGGTCCCCGAGTAGCTCGAGAAGATCACCCGGTCGCCCTTCTTCACCGTCAGCGGGATCCGCTCGCCGGTGTCCGTGTTGAGCGCGCCGTCGCCGACCGCCTCGACCGTCCCGGTCTTGGGCTTGTCCTTGCTCGTCTCGGGAAGGTAGATCCCGGACTCCGTCTTCGTCTCGGCCTCGTCACGCTTCACGAGGATCTTGTCGTGCAGGGGGCGGATCAGCGTGCTGGTCTTCGACTTCGCCATGGATATCGACTCCTACGGGACAGAAATGGGGAACCACCACAAGAACGCGGCGTGCCGCGCGGGTTCATCAACGATCACGCGGCCCCGGGCCACAGGCCCTTGTAGTACCGACGCAGGCACCGCCGCATGACTTCGAGCATCAGTTCAAGGTCGTTCGGGTCGCGCGGCCGGTCGACCACCGCGAACGCGCCGCTCCGCAGAGCCGCCGCGATCTCACGGTTGTCGTCGCGGTGCGTCCGCGAGCGCTTCACCACCACCGTCGGCGGCGGCGAGGCCAGTCGCCCGATCAACTCCAGCAGGCGCGCCCCGCCCTCCTCCACCGCCGACTCCGCCGGGCCCGGACCCGCCGCCTCGTCGAGCGGCAGACCAAGGTCCACGATCGCGATGTGGATCGTGCTCTGCTGCATCACCAGCGAGGCGTGCCGCCCCGTCGACGCCCGCAACGCCCGAACCCCCATCGGCTCGAGCAGCCGCGGCAGGCGGTCCGCCCACGAATCCGGCTGCCACCCGGCATACGACAGGAGCAGGTTCAGGCGGCAGCCCGAGCCCTCCCCCCCGGCGTCCCGCGGCGATTCAGGATGTGAGCGCGCATCAACCACTGGCATTCCTTGTTGGCAACAGGTGTGCCGCCGCGGGATCGCCCCAAAGCCCTGTGGATGCAGCGTTTACCGGGGGTTGGCTCTGAGCCCTCCCTGCCAAGCCACCCCCGCCGGGTCCGGGGGCGTGCCAATGTGGCAGGCCCGGCGACCGGCCCCGTCGCTGCGAACGGCCCCGGCGTCGGATGGAGGTACGAACGAAACCCCGACGAACGTATACTCGGCTCATGGATTCGTTGCACCTGATTCTGGCCCTGGCGACCATGGCGTTCGGAGCCGCGGCGGTCTGGCTGGCGATCCGGCTCGTGGGCGCTGGGTCGATCGCGGCGGCGGCCCGGGCCGAGCGCGACGGGGTCGCGGCGGAAGCTGAACGCTACCGCGAGGAGGCCCGCGCCTTCGGCGAGCGCTCCCAGACCCTGGGCAACGAGGTCGCAACGCTGCGCGAGAAACTCCTGTCCGCGACCCGCGAGTACGAGACGCAACTCAAAGGCGTCGAGCAGCTCCGCGAACGACTCGAGCTGGACCATCGCGCCCGGCTCAAGGAACTCAACGACAAGTTCGAGGCGACCTTCAAGTCGCTGGCGACCGATGCGCTCAAGAATTCGGGCGAGGCCTTCCTCAAGCTCGCCAAGGCGACGCTCGAGACCGACCGTGAGAAAGCCTCCGCGGAGCTCGAGAAGCGCAAGACCGCGGTCGATGAACTGATCAAGCCGATGGGCGAGACGCTCCGGCGCACCGAGGAGAAACTGACCGGCCTCGCCGCCGCGAGCGGCGACCTCCGCCTCGAGACGAGCAAGCTGGTGCGGGCCCTGCGCGAGCCGCACGTCCGCGGCCGGTATGGCGAGGTGCAGCTGCGTCGCGTGGCGGAGCTGGCCGGCATGTCCGCGTACTGCGACTTCTCCGAGCAGGACCGCACGATCGACTCCGACGGCAACGCCCTCCGCCCGGACATGATCGTCCGGCTGCCCAGCGAACGCGTCGTCGTCGTCGACGCCAAGACGAACATCCAGGCCTATCTGGACGCCCTCCAGGCCGGCACGCACGACGAACAGGAAGCATGCCTCGATCGCTTCGCGCGCCACGTGGCCGAACAGGCGACCGCCCTGGCCCGCAAGAAGTACTGGACGCAGTACGAAGGCTCGCCCGAGTTCGTCGTCATGTTCATCCCGGGCGATTCCTTCATCGACGCCGCGCTCGCACGCCAGCCCGAGCTGCTCGAGCAGGCGGCTCGCCAGAACGTGCTGCTCGCGGGCCCCGCGACGCTGATCGGCCTGCTGCGCGCCGTCGCCGTCGGCTACAAGGAGCAGCGCCTGGCGAAAGCGGCCGAAGAGCTGCGGGAACTCGGCGTGGAACTCCACAAGCGGGCGGCGGACGCCTTCGCCCACATCGCGCAGCTGGGGGCCGCGCTCGACGCCGCGGTGGATCGCTACAACAGCTTCGTGGGCTCGTACCAGCGGCGCCTCGAACCGCACCTGCGCAAGTTCGAGGAGGCGGGCGACAAATCGCCCAAGGATCTGCCCGAACTGCCCGAGGTCACCGTGCGCGCCCGCCTCGACACCGGCGCCCCCGCCGACACCGCCGACTGACCGTCACCGGTGCGCGTCGATCCCCGTCCCCTCGCTCGGCGGGCTGAAGATATCCAGCACCACCGTGTCCTCGAGCGCCGCCGCGGCGTGCGGCACATTCGACGGCAGGTGGATCACCTCGCCCGCGCCGACCTCGATGTCGCGTCGGTCGGCCGATCCTTCCTCGCCCACGTGGAAGCGGATCCGCCCGCTCAGCACGCACGAGAACTGCTCGTTCTCGTGCCGGTGCGTCTTGAGCTCAAAGCCCTTCTTGAGGTGAATGTGCGAGAGCATCGCCTTCGCGCCGATCACCCGACGGCGCTCCAGCAGGTCCATGGGCCGATCGACCGGCAGGTCGGACCAGCGGTGCTTGACGGCGTTCTTCGTGGTGTTCATGACCCGATTCTACGGGTCGGCCTACGCCGGGCTCGGCAGCGTCCCCGGCGGGCTCTCGGGCTCGCCCTTGGCCGGCGCCTTCGGAGCCGCCTCGTCGCGGGCACGCTTGCGCGATTCCGCCGCCAGCAGGTCCCCCACCGTCGGCTTCTCGAGGCGCTCGCCCCGCATGATCTTGTGCACAACGTCCGCCGTCAGCGTCTCGTACTTCAGGAGCGCCGCCGCG
>CAZMPE010000345.1:0-3466 GCA_964567955.1 uncultured Phycisphaeraceae bacterium
AGCATCCACCCGTGATTCGACGACGGCGTGTTCAGCCACTGCTGAACGTCCGACACCAGCCCCGGCGTCGAGCCCCATTCGTACAGGCCGAAGCTGCCCCCGACCAGCGTCGAGGCGCTCGCCGCCGGCGCAAAGTCGCCGCCGCCGTTCGTCCAGAAGGAGCCCGGGAAGAACGTGTGCATCCACGTCGCGTCGCCCGCCGCGGCGGGCGCGCCCCCGCCCCCGTTGCCCGGCGCCACCGACGCGCCCTCTCCCCAGCCGGTGAGCACGCGGTGCATCTTCACCTCCGTGTCGCCCGCGATCGTCATCGTCATGTTGAGCTTCAGCTTCACGCTCTCGATCGTCGAGCCCGCGGGGATGTTGCCCGCGATGTCGAAGGCCATCACGACCCGCCGGTGCTCGCCCGACCCGTTGCGTCCGCAGAAGACGTTCGGCCCCGCGCCGTTGCTCAGCGGGCCGGCGGTGCTCTGGTACAGCGTGTTGTCCTTGGCCGCCCCGAGGTTGATGGAGTCACCCAGCGCGGGTGTACCGGTCAGAACAAGCAACAGCACGGAACAGGCGGTTCGGTTCACAGTTGTCTCCTCCTCACCCCATGTCGCGCGGACCGTCTGCTCTTGCGGGGCAAGCCCAGTCTAACCCCCCGGGCGCACCGCGAACAGAGGATTCTCAGCGCCCAAGGGGCCGAAAACCTCCCCAGATTCCCACCCGATCGCCGACAACGAACGAATACACTCTGGAGCGCCATGTTCTGGCCCTTCCTCCATCGCGCCGACCCGCCCACCCGTGCCGCGCTCTTCCGCGTGGTCCATGAGCGCTGGCTGACCCGCATGCAGGTCGACCGCCGGCCCGCCCCGCGGATACCTCTGCGGCGGGTCGATCGGGGCGGCTTCGATGCGCTGCGTGATCGCCCGGCCGGCCGGGCCCGGGCCGAACGGTGGTGGACGCTCGCTCTCGAGCGCGTCGAGGATGCCTGAAGCCCGGCTGGTGCCGCCGACCAGGCGCCCTTAGAATCCGGGCCCCGAAACGAGGAGCTTCCCGCATGCCGGCGACGCAGACCACGAAGATCGGCCAGAAATGGCTCCTCAAGATGGTCATCTTTCTCATCTTCGTTTTCGGCTTCTGTCTCTACGGCCTCTACGACGCCATGATCGCCTATCCCAACCGCGGGGCCAACGCCGCCGAGCACCGGAAGTTCCAGTACCTCGACGCCCTCACCGAGCAGGGCAAGCGTTTCGCCTCGGTCTCCTTCAACCCCGCCGAAGAACTCGCCCGGCTCAAGGACATGCAGATCCGCGGCCCGCTCGGGCCCGTCGAGCAGAAGAAGTTCGAATGGCTCGAGCAGCTCGAGCTCATCGGCAAGCTCGACACGGCCGACACCCGCATCGACGATCCCATCGCCGAGTTCAACCGCCTCAAGGAGACCTGGCTCAAGAGTGACGGCTCCAAGCGCGACGCCGCCGCGCTCTCCTGGTACGACATCCCCGTCCAGTGGGCGATCTTCGGCGCCTGCGGCATCATCTCCATCTGGATGGCGGTCATCCTCATCACCGTCGCCCGGCGCAAGTACGGCTGGGACCCCGGCGAGGAGCGCCTGTACCTGCCCGACGGCTCCAGCCTCGCCCCCGCCGACATCGCGGAGTTCGACAAGCGGCGGTGGGACAAGTTCCTCGTCTTTCTCAAGGTCAAGCCGGGGCACGCCCAGCACGGCGGCAAGGAGATCAAGCTCGACCTCTTCTGCCACTCGCCCCTGGAAGAGTGGGTCCTCGCGATGGAGAAGACGGCCTTTCCGGAGACCGCCGCAGCCGCCGCTCCGGCCGAGCAGAATCCGCCGCCCGCCGATCCCAATAAGGCCGGCGCGTAGCGCACCCGCCGCCCGACCCTTCCGGATCACGCGTTGTCCATCCTCGGCGCCATCCTGATCACGCTCGCGTCGATCTTCGGCGTCGCCCTGACGCTCCTGACGCTGCCGGGCATCTGGTTCGCGCTCCTGATCGCCCTTCTCTGCGAGTGGCTGATCGGCGGCCCGCCCATGTTCTCGGTCTGGACCCTCGGCGCGGGGGTGGCCCTCGGCGTCGCCGGGGAACTGATCGAGCTGTTCGCCTCCGCGGCGGGGGCCACCCGCTTCGGCGGCGGGCGCTCGGGCGCGATCGGGTCCATCATCGGGGCCTTCTTCGGGGCGCTCGCCGGGTCGATCGTCATGCCGGTGATCGGCACCATTGCCGGCGCGGTCGCCGGCGCCGGGGCGGGCGCCATCGCCCTTGAGCGGAAGTTCGGCCGGCGCACCTGGCGGGATTCGGCCCGGGTCGGCACCGGGGCCATGGCGGGCCGCTTCGTCGCCACGCTGGTCAAGGGCGCGATCGCGGTGGCGGTCGCCGTGCTTCTCTCGGTCGCCGCCTTCGTGCCCTGACCGGCCCGGGCGCGGTATGCTCCCCACAGGCCCGCCGGCGGGGCCGTCGACACGGAAGTTGGCACCGCCCGAATGACGACGCGCAAGCCCGAGCACCGAAACCCGCAGGGATCCCCGCAGAGCCCGGCGCGCACGCCGCGCAAGCCGAGACCCGATCCCGAATCCCACCCCGCCGCGCTCTCCGACGGCGGCGGCGTCAAGACGTTCGTCGTCGACACCAACGTCCTTCTCCACAACCCCAACGCGTTGTTCGTGTTCAAAGAGCACGACGTGGTGATCCCGTTCGCGGTGGTGGAGGAACTGGACAAGCTCAAGCGGCTGGACACCGACATCGGGCGCAACGCCCGCGAGTGCATCCGGCACCTCGACCGGCTGCGGCAGCGCGGGCGGCTGACCGACGGCGTGCCGTGGGGCAAGTTCAGCCCGACGGTGGGGGCCGCTTCGAGCGCCGGGGCCAACGGCCATTCGGGCACCATCCGCATCGACGTGACCGACCACACGCGCCCGGGGGTGCTGCAGGAGGAATCCCCCGACAACCGGATCATCGCGGTCGCCTGGCACCTGCATCGCGCGGGCAAGCGCGCGATCTTCGTCTCCAAGGATCTCTCGGCCCGCATCAAGAGCGACTCGCTGGGCATCCGCACCGAGGACTTCGAGAACCAGAAGGTCGACGCCGCGCGGCTCTACACCGGCTACCTCGCGATCGACACCTCCGGCGACATGATCGACGAGCTGTACAAGGAGCGGATGCTCGCCCTCGACCGGCTGGCCGACGCGCTGACCGAGGACGATGAGCCGCGCGAGGTCACCGCCAACCAGTTCGTGATCATGCGCAACACCGAGGACGAGAACCACACGGGCCTCGCGCGCCGGCTGGCCGACACGGACCACGTGATCCCCATCACCGGCCCGCGCAAGCCGGTCTTCGGCATCCTCGCGCGCAACGTGCAGCAGACGATGGCGCTCGACCTCTTGCTCGACGACGAGATCAAGCTCATCACGCTGCTGGGGTCGGCGGGAACGGGCAAGACGCTGCTCGCGCTCGCCGCGGCGATGACC
>CAZMPE010000346.1:0-3464 GCA_964567955.1 uncultured Phycisphaeraceae bacterium
CAGCGCCGCGGCCGCCATCTCGCGCGGGTCCGAGCCCATGATCTGCCCGGCCAAAGGGTGGTCCTCGTCCCCGCCGGGAACGTTGTCCTCGATCTCGCCCAGGTCCGCCTTGGCGAACCCGCGACCCCCGGCCAGCAGCGTCCGGTCGAGCAGCGCCTCCGTCACGCAGAACGGACACCCGTGCCGTCGCGCAATGATCCGCATCGCCGCGTCGGAATACCCGCACAAACCGGCCTGAAAGAACGGAGCGTCGAACCCCGGCACCACCGCCGTCACCCGTGGGTCCATCCCCCGCGCCGCCACCGCCTCCGCGGCCGCCCGCGGATTGATCCCGTCCGCCCCTGGAGCGATCGCGGGGCCCGGCGGGGTGGCGTTGTTGCTCTCGCAGCCCATTCAAGGGACTATAGGGAACACATGCGCACACTCAGGACACCATTGCTGCTCGCCGCCGCGGCCCTCGTCTGGCTCGCCGGATGCTCCTCCGGACCGACCCAGATACGCCAGGGCCCCGTGTACAAGTCGGACCTGACGCGGGCGCCCACCGCCAACATCCAGGTCTTCCGCCGCTCGACCACCATCGAGCTGACCAACACCACCGCACAGGCCTTCGGCCCGAGCACGATCTGGCTCAACGGCCGATTCGGGCGCGCGATCGACGGACTCGCCGTCGGGCAATCCCTCGAACTGCGCCTCGCCGAGTTCCGGGACCAGTTCGACGAGGCGTTCCGCGGCGGGGGCTTCTTCGCGACGGAGAAGCCCGACCGGCTCGTGCTGGCGGAACTCGAAACGGACGGGAAGCTCGTGGGGCTCGTGGTGGTCGGGGGAGAGGACGAGTAACGCCCGGCGCCCGGGCCCGGTCGGGGGAAGCACGATGGCCAACATTCTGGTGGTGGGCCCGCACCCGGACGACCAGGAACTGGGCATGGGCGGCACGATCGCCCTGCTCAGCGCCCAGGGCCACCGCGTCCTGCTCCTCGACATGACCGACGGCGAACCGACGCCCTTCGGCGACCCGGCGACACGCGCGAAGGAATCCGCAGCGGCAGCGTCGGCCCTCTCCGCCAAGGGCAACCCTGTCCGGCGCCTCCAGCTGGGCCTGAAGAACCGATTCGTCGAGCACACGATCGAGAACCGCCACAAGGTCGCCGGCGTCATCCGCGCGCACCAGGCGCAGGTCGTCTTCGTCCCGTATCCCGAGGACGCCCACCCCGACCACCGCGCGGTGACGCGCATCGTCGAGGACGCCCGCTTCGACGCGAAGCTCTCCGGCCTGACCATGCCGGGGGACGAGGGCAAGCCCCCGACCTACCCGCGCTGGCTCTTCCACTATTACGCCACCCACCTGCGGATCACGCCCGACCCCGGCTTCGTCGTGGACACCAGCGCCCACGCCGAGGCGAAGATGGCGGCCATCGCCGCCTACCGCTCCCAGTTCGAGCTCAACCCGAAGAACCGCGATGTCCCCGCGTGGGTCCGCGCCTCCGGCGAGTTCTTCGGCTCGCGGATCGGGGCCCGGGCGGGCGAACCGTTCTTCGCCCGCGAGCCGATCGGCCTGGCCTCGCTCGACTCGCTCGTGATCTGAGCGCGGCGCATGGCAGCCCGGGCGCATGGGTGCTTTGATACGCCCGTGAATCCCACCGCCGAGCTCCTGCAGCCCGAAGTCCGCGAGCTCATCGAAGAGGGGCGGTACTCCGAGCTGCGCGAGGCGCTCCACCTCGTGCCGCCGGCCGACGTCGCCGACATCCTCGCCGCGCTCAAACCCGCGGAGGCCGCCGTCGGCTTCCGATTCCTCCTGCGCGACGACGCGGGCGAAGTCTTCGCCTATCTCAGCCCGGAGAAACAGGAAGAGCTGATCACGGAGTTGGGGACCGAGGGCTCGCTGCGGATCGTCGAGGCGATGGACGCCGACGACCGCGCCCGCCTCATCGACGAGCTGCCCGGCGAGGTCGCCCAGCGCCTCGTCGCTTCGCTCAGCCCCGAAACGCGCCGGGAAACGCAGGCCATCCTCGGCTACCCGCCCCGCACCATCGGCCGGCTCATGACGCCGGATTACATCCAGGTGCGCCCCGAGTGGACCATCGGACAGGCCCTCGACCATGTCCGCCTGCACGGACGCGACGCCGAGACCATCAACGTCATCTACGTCGTCGAGAACGGGGGAAAGCTCGTCGACGACCTCCGCCTCCGCCAGCTCCTCTTCGCCCCGCCGCAGCACACGATCGAAACCCTCATGAACCGCACGTTCATCTCCCTGCGCGCCGACCAGCCGCAGGAAGAGGCCGTCACCATGATGGCCCGCTACGACCGCATGGCCCTGCCGGTCATCGACTCGCGCGGCACGCTCGTCGGCATCGTCACCAGCGACGACGTCGCGGACGTCGCCCAGGCCGAGGCCACCGAAGACATCCAGAAGCTCGGCGGCATGGCCGCACTCACCGAGCCCTACATGGAGGCCGGCAACTTCGAGATGTTCCGCAAGCGCGGCTTCTGGCTCAGCGCCCTCTTCATCGGACAGACCATCACCATCATGGTCCTCGGCGGCTTCCAGGACCAGCTCGAACAGGCCGCCGCGCTCGTCCTCTTCCTGCCGCTCGTCATCTCCTGCGGCGGCAACTCGGGCAGCCAGGCGGCGACGCTCATCACCCGCGCCCTGGCCCTGGGCGAGGTGCGGGCCGGCGACTGGCTCCGCATCGTGCGCAAAGAAGTCGTCACCGCGCTGCTCCTCGGCACGCTGCTCGCCGTCATGGGCTGGCTGTGCGTCGAGGTCTTCACCACCATCGGGCACGCCCGCACCGCGCACCCGATGCTGCTGGCGCTCACGGTCGGCGCATCGGTGATGGGCGTCGTCCTGTGGGGGACGCTGATCGGGTCGCTGCTGCCGCTGCTGCTCAAGCGCGTCGGGTTCGACCCCGCGACCGCCAGCTCGCCGCTCGTGGCGACGCTGATGGACGCGTCGGGGACGCTCATCTACCTCGGGATCGCGGTGCCGGTGCTGATCGCGTAGCGGCGTCAGGCCGGCTGCGTCGTCAGGCCGCGCACGCTCGCCGCGCGACGCTTCATCCCCGTCGACTGCTGCTCGACGTCCGCGAAGCCCTCGCCGAACCGGAAGAGGCGGAAGCTGTTGGCGATGACGAAGATGTCGCCGACGAAGTGGTAGATCGCCGCGAGCAGGATCGCCAGGTTGCCCGTCGCCGCGAGCACCAGCCCGATGATCGCGATGACGATCGACGCCGCGATGTTCTGCACGATGATCGATCGTGTCCGGCGCGCCAGTTCCATCAGGAAGGGCACCCGCGACAGATCGTCGTTCATGAGCGCCACGCCCGCGCTGTTGGCCGCGATGTCCGAGCCGCCCAGCCCCATCGCCACGCCGACGTCCGCCGCCGCGAGGCACGGGCCGTCGTTGATGCCGTCGCCGACCATCATGACGCGGTAGCCGGCCTTCACCATCTGGGTGATCTGCT
>CAZMPE010000347.1:0-3460 GCA_964567955.1 uncultured Phycisphaeraceae bacterium
GACGTGCGAGAAGATTCCGCCCGCATAGAGAGCCGGTTTCCCAAGACCCGGGCCGTCGTCATCGAATACGGCCAAGGCGAGGACGGCGCTGAACCAGCCGGAGTTCGCGAAGGACCCGAGCCCGGACCATCCGCGCCCGTCCCAGCGCGCGATTCTCCCCGCGGGTGCACCCCCGGCCGTTGTGAAGCTCCCTCCAACGATGAGAATTGGGTGCGCTGGCCCCGGACCGTCCTCATCGAAAGAAATCATTGCTCTCACGCTGGCATTCGGCCCGCCGACACCGGCACCGACCGGCGACCACGCGCTCCCGTCCCAGCGCGCTATGCGGCTGGCGCTGATTCCGCCGAGCATTGTAAACCAGCCCCCGGCATACAGACTCGACTCGTTCGGGCCCGGCCCGTCGTCATCAAATGCGACCAACGTCGAAACCGACTGGTCGGCGCCGCCGTGTCCGACCGGCGACCACTGATGACCGTCCCAGCGCACGACACCTGGATTCGTGTATTGCGATGAGGAATACCCGCCCACGAACAGGTGACTACGTTCAGGGCCCGACCCGTCCTCGTCAAACCAGGCCAGCGCTTCCACGCGCGTAATCTGCCCCACCGAAGCCGTCGATCCTTGCGCGAACGGCGCCACGCCGCTCCACGACAAGCCGCAAGTCTGGCCCAAGGTCCGGCATGCACAGGCGAACAAGCCGAGAACGCACGCATGTAGCAGAACTGCAACTCGCTCGACCATCGGGCGTCCTCCTGGTCTTCACGGGCACGGGTTCTCTCTGCACCACGACGATACCACGCGTGAGGCTCCTGGATCCACGACCCACCAGAAGACCCGCGGGGAATCATGAATCGATTCGAAGCAAACGGGCGGTTTCCGCCACATCGTGCACCCGGAAGATCGAGGCCCCCGCCCGCCGATGCTCCAGACTCAACTCGAGCGACGGCGCGAGCCGCTCGGCGGGCGTTGACTCCGCAAGCCCCGCGTACCGCCCCGTGAAACTCTTGCGGCTGATCCCGCTGAGGATCGGATACCCCAGCCCGCACAACTCGCCCGTCCGCCGGATCAACTCCAGGTTCTGCTCCACCGACTTCCCGAATCCCAGCCCCGGATCCAGGACGATCGCCGCCCGATCGACGCCCGCCGCCAGCGCCGCCTCCGCACGCGCCGAAAGGAACTCCTCCACCTCCGCCACCACGTCCGCGTAAACCGGCGGCCTCTCGTACTTGTCCGAATACGAATCCTCGCCCGGCGGGCGCAGCCGATGCATCAGGACGATCCCCGCGCGGCGCTCCGCCGCCAACGCCAGCATCCCCGCGTCCTCCGTCCCCGCCGAAACATCGTTAATCGCGTCGGCGCCGGCGTCCAGAGCCGCCGCCGCCACCGACACCAGCGTCGTGTCCACGCTGATCGGCGCCTCGCCGAGCGCGCCCCCCGATGACCGGATCGCACGGATCGCCGGGACCACCCGCGAAATCTGCTCCGCCGCGCTCACGCGCCCCGCGCCCGGACGCGTCGACTCACCGCCCACATCCAACACGTCCGCGCCCCCCCCGACCGCGAGCCGCGCGAATGCCGCGGCAGCCGCCGCGTCCGCCAGCGTCCCTCCATCAAAGAAACTGTCCGGCGTCACGTTCACGATCGCCATCAGCCGCGCCCGGTCAAGGACCACGGACTTGGCCGCGCCGATACGCCAGATTGCGGGGCCCCGATTCGACACGGTGACGCCGTCCAAAAAGTAGCGGGCCCGCGGCCGTTGGCAAGCGGGCCCGCCGGGGGGGGCGGGTCAGTCGGGCCCCAATGTACCACTCAGAAGCGCGGCTGTCCAGCGGGCGCATCCGGCGGGGGCGCCATCCCGTCGTCCATCCCGCCGCCCATGGCCTCGCCAAACGCTTTGAACGTCGTGAGAACCTGGGTCGGCACAAAGGCCACGAAGCGGATCCCGCCGCCGTGCGTGGTGCCGCCGAGACCGATCGGCTGCAAATCAGCCGGGATCGCCACCTCGGGAGCCCCGCCGCCCATCATCGCCGCGAATCCCATGACCACGTCGAGGATGCTCTTGACCCCGACGTACCCCTCGAACGACCGGTCGGCCGGCAGGGACGCCGCCACGGCCTTCATGCCCGCGTCGCCGCCGAGGCCCGCGCCGCTCTTGGCGGCGTTGAGCGCCGATTCCATCAGCACGCTGTTCTTGCTGTACGTCATCGCGACACCGCCGTTGGCCGGCGCGATATAGCCGCTCGGGCCGCCCTCCATGCCGAACAGCCCCATCTGCATCGCCTGCATCTGCTGGGCGTTCGGGTCATTCGGGTCGGCCATCATCCGCATCGACCACTCGTCCACGGCCACCCCGCCGATCGGCTTGCCGGTGCTCGAGTACTTCGTCTCGTACGTGAAGCCCTGCAGCGTCTTGCCGTTCATCAGGCCGAAGCTCTCCTTCAACGACGCCATGTAGCCGGCCGGGTCGCTGGTCTTCACATACGCCGTGGAGTTCACGAACATCCCGCCCATCAGCGCCGGCGACGTCCCCCACACGAATGACATGCCATCAACCTTGTCCATCGACTTCATCATCGTGTCCATCATCCCGCCCATGCCCTCGGCCCCCGCCGCGGCCTCGGCGGTGAAGTCCTTGAACATCTTCTTCATGCCCGGCGCGGCCAGGTCCATCGACACCGCGAACATGAACGGCGTGCTCGGCACGCGGTTGAAGAGAGCGCCCGCGTTGCCCTTCCCGTCGAAATAGCCCGCCGTCGGCGAGCCCTCGGCGAACTGCGCCGCCATGTCGAACTTCAGGCCCGATTCGCCGCACGAGAAGCCCAGCACGCCCGTCCGACCGTCGCGCAGCAGGCCCGTCGAGATCCCCTCGATCATCGCCATCTGGCCCGCGGGGTCCTGCCCCGCCATCTGCATCGCCATCGACATCTGGTCCTTGAAGTTCTCAAGGCCCTCCTCGATCTTCGGCGCGAGCGTCTGGAGGTTCGCGATCACGACAAGGTCGTTGGAGGTCGCCACGGCCTGGCCCGCCGCCCCCAGCAGCTTCATGTGCGCGCCCGCGTTGCCGCCATCGCCCGAGAAGCCCGTCACGAGCGCCTCGCTCGGACCGATCACCGCGTACCCGCCGCCGATATTGCGCGCAAACGCGTCATCCGCCCCGTCGTTCACCTTGATCGACGTCACGGGAACGGCGATGTCGCCGCCCAGCCCGGTGACGAACTTCGCGTAGTCGCTCACCGGAACAACGATCACCAGCGGCGGCTCCTCCGCGTTGAAATCCATCTGGCCGTCAGGACCCGCCAGCAGCGCCATCGCCGCCGCGCCGCCCTTGTTCAGGCCGTCGTACGCCAACGCGTTCATCAGCCCTTCCAGCTCGCCGTCCCGCATCGAGAACCCGAACATGGTCTCCAGACGCTGGAACCCGGCCTCCAGGTTGTTGATGTTGGGCACGGCCACGACCAGC
>CAZMPE010000348.1:0-3439 GCA_964567955.1 uncultured Phycisphaeraceae bacterium
GCGCCCGGCCATCGATGTCCGTCACACTGGAGTCCGACCGGCCGGTACTCTGGGCCGGTCGTCGCATTCTACCCTCCGCGGGCGACGCGCCGGTCTAGCCTTGAGTCCCTGTGCCGCGATCCCGCCTCCTGGAGCCGCCGTGACCACCGATCCCGTCCTGGCGATTGACGACCTGAAGTTCCGATACCCGGGCGCAAGCGGGTGGACGATCGATGTCCCCGCCCTGACGCTCGGGCGCGGCGAGCAGATGCTGCTCACCGGGGGGTCGGGGAGCGGCAAGAGCACGCTGCTGATGCTCATCGCGGGGCTGCTCGATCCGGATTCGGGGCGCGTGGCCGTCGCGGGCGCCGACCTGCACTCGATGCGTGGGGCGCGCCGCGACCACTTTCGCGGGCGGACCATCGGGATGATCTTCCAGACGTTCAACCTCCTGCACGGTTTCAGCGCGCTCGAGAACGTGATGGCCGCGCTGATGTTTTCCGAGGTTCCGGCGCGTGAGCACCGGGCACGCGCGGCGGCCTTGCTCTCGCGGCTCGGGATCGACCGGCCCGGCGCCGACCCCGATCGCCTGAGCGTGGGTCAGCAGCAGCGGGTCGCGGTGGCGCGTGCCGTCGTCTGCGCGCCGGCGCTGGTGCTGGCCGACGAGCCGACCGCGAGTCTCGACCGCGAGAACGCCGCGGGAGCCATGGACCTCATCCAGCACGCCTGCTCCGAGGTGGGCGCGGCGCTCCTGTGCGTGAGCCATGACCCGTCGATGACGGCGCGCTTCCCACGTGTCGAATCCCTGAGCGCGGCGGGGGCGCACGCATGACGGAGAACACGATTGTTCTGCGGAGCCTGACCGCACGCCGCTTCTCGACGATCACGACGGCGGTGACCGTCGCGGTCGCCGTCGCGCTCATGCTCGTGCTGTTGAGCATGCGGGACGCGGGTCGCAGGGCCTTCGACCGAGGCAGCGGGAACATGCACCTGCTCGTGAGCGCCGAGTCCAGCCCGCTGGTATCCGTCCTCAACTCGGTCTTCTACGCCAGGGCGCCGGCCCGTGCGATCTCGTGGACGCAGTACCTGCGGATCAAGCAGGACCCGCGCCTGGCCTACGTCCTGCCGACTCAGATGGGGGACAGCTACAAGGGCTTTCCCGTCTGCGCCACGGTTCCCGAGTTGTTCACGCAGTTCAGCCCGGATCCGAGGTTCAATCCCGCCGCCGGGCGCGGCGTCGCCTGGCCGCTGGCCCAGGGCCGATTGCTCGAGAGCCCGTACGAGATCGTCGCGGGGTACCGCGCGTGGCGCGAGTCCGGACTCCAACTCGGAGACAAGATCCATCTGACGCACGGGCGCTCGGATCAGGAGGGGGCGCACGTCCACAAAGAACGCGAGTTCATCGTCGTCGGGCTCCTCGGTCCGACGGGCACGGCGCACGATCGCGCGATCTTCACGCACATCGACAGCTCTTGGGTGGTTCACGCCGAGGAGAACCGACGGCGGGAAGCCCCGGAGGACCGGCAGGCCGCCGGGATGGCGACGGAGGACCTGGCGACGGACGAGAAACCGGTGACTGCGCTCTACATCCGGGGCGTCACGCGCGAGGGCAGCGACGTCTCCAGCGTGATCCCGACGGTCGCGTCGGAACTGCGGCGCGACCCGCGCCTGACCGTGGCCGAGCCCGTCGCCGAGATCCGCGCGCTGTTCAGGATCGTGGGATCGATCGACCAGATCCTGGTCGCCATGGCGATCGTCGTGATGATCTCCAGCGGCGTGGCGATCATGCTCGCCCTGTACAACTCGATGGAGCAGCGCCGGCGCCAGATCGCGGTCCTGAGAGTCCTTGGATGCAGCCCCATGGGAATCGGGCGCATGGTCGTGATGGAGGCCGTCGCCATCGGGCTCGTGGGAACGGGAATCGGCGTCGTGATCAGCCTCGTCGGCACCCGGATCGTCGCCGCGATCATGAAACAGCGGCTCGGGCTGATTGTGGAACCCTCGTTCCCTCCCGACGTCCTTATGATGGTGGCCGGAGGGACCGTGGTCCTTGCCGGGGTCGCCGGGCTGGTCCCGGCCGTGCTGGCTTACCGCACGAGCGTTGCGAAGAATCTCAAGCCCCTGGGTTGAATCCGGGCGGCGGGACGGAGACTGTCCGATGCGAATCCGGCTTGCACTTGGTTTGATCGCCGCCCTGGTCTGGACCGGGGCCGCTCAAGCGCGCCAGGCGGAGCCGAGGGCTTTCGCGGTGCTCACCGCGGACATGTACTCCCCGGCGGTCGCTGAACTGAAGATCACGACCTCGGGCGCGAACCCCGAACGGCGCGCCGCCGGCTTCTTCATCGGGCCGGGACGGTTCGCGACGACCCGGTCGACATTGGTCGGCGCCACGAGCGCCGTGATCACGCTGGACTCCGGGCAGAGCCTTCCGGTCACGAAGATCGTCGCCGAGGATGTCGAAGCGGACCTTGCGGTGATCTTTGCCGAAGTTCCCTCGGCGTTGCGGCGCGGGCTCATGGTCAGCCGTCTGCCCGCGATCAACGGCGAGGACGCCGTGGTCATCGGCCCGCCGGCCAAACCGGGGGAGGACCTGCCGGACCATCCGGTCGCGCCCGTTCGAGTCGGAGCCAAGGCCGCGATCGGCGCGGCCGAGGCGTACGAACTCCGGGGCGCCGTCGACGCGTCGCTCGCCGGCGCGCCGGTGCTCGCGGCATCAGGGCAGGTGATCGGCGTGGTCGCGGCCAAGGCCGGCGAGACCGGGCAGCGGCTCGCGGTCTCCGGCGTTCGGCTGGCCGAAATGATGGACGCGCCGGGGCTGCCGCTGGCCGAATGGTCGGCCGGTCGGACCGTCGCCTCGACGCGTCCGTCGCCCGCTGAGGCGGAGGCCGCCGCCGGCGCCAAGGCCAAGGTGACGACGCGCGACGACGGCACGATGGTGATCGACGATCGGTTCACCGTCACGGGCCAGGGGACGTCCGAGTCTCCGTACAAGATCACGTGGGACCTGCTCGTCTCCGCGTCGGAGGATTACGCCCCCAAGCAGGGGCGCAACCACCTGCCCGACCGAATCACCATGTTCGAGGGCAAGTTCATTGAGATCACCGGATACGTGACCTTCCCCGTGATGGCGGAGGAGCCGATCGAGTTGCTCTCGATGATGAACCAGTGGGACGGATGCTGCATCGGCGTGCCGCCCACGCCCTACGACGCGATCGAGGCCCGCCTGATCAACCCGGTGAAGGGGCAGGCGAGGCTCACCACGTACGGGACGATCAAGGGCAGACTGCGGGCCGACCCGCAACTCGTCGGCAACTGGCTGGTCGGCCTGTATGTCATGGACGACGTCACACTCACCGGGAAGTCCTTCGGCGGATTCGCTCCATGAGGCACATTCCACGTCCGTGGATTCGGTTCATCGCGGCGTTCGGCGCCGCGATTTCATTCGGGGCCCCCCTGGCCG
>CAZMPE010000349.1:0-3433 GCA_964567955.1 uncultured Phycisphaeraceae bacterium
GGCGGCGCCGTGGTCGCTGATCGTGAGCGGATTCTTGACGATCTGCTTGGTCTCCCAATCACGCAGATCGATCACCGCCACGCGCGCGTTCGCCTTGTCGCCGATGAAAAGGAACTGGCCGTCGTAGTCCCCCTTCGTCTCCGACAGCGCCGGGTGGTGCGTGTCGCCCCACGCCGTCAGCTTCCCGTTGATCTCCAGCGACTTCCGCACCGGATCGTCCTCACCCGCGAAGCCGTACCCCTGCCACGACTCGGGCGTGAAGACCGCGATCGACCGCAGCAGCCGCATGCTCGGCACGCCGATCGCATAGACCTGCCCGCTCTGCCCGCCCGACGAGAACAGGACGTACTCGTCGTGCCGCCCGCTGGGCGTGAACGTCTTCGCCGCCGCGACCAGGTCGTCGACGTTGAGCTTGCGCTCATTGGCGATTTTCGTCAGCTGACCGACCTGATCGGCGGTCAGCTCGATCGGCTTCTCCTCCGCCGCGCCGCCCCGACGGCGCCGGCCCTCTTGCGCGCTGGCATCGGGTGCGAGGCAGGCCAGACCCGTGCCCGCCGCCAGCAGCAGCGCCACGAGTTGGAACGGTGGGTTCAAACGTCTGCGAGTCCTCATGAACAGGCCTCCGGGTTGTGCGGCGGCGGGCGACTCCGACGGGCGTCCCCGTGCCGCGGTGTGGTGCTTCACTTGGCGGGCGACGCGCCGGGCGTGTCGCCCTGGAGCGTCCTCAGGTACGAGATGATGTCGAGGATGTCGTCCTCGGAGAGCGCCGGATTGCCCCCCTTGGGCGGCATCTGGATGCCGGTCGTGTTCAGCGGGTCCGACGGCGAACGCCCCCTCTGGATGAACGCGAAAACGGCCTCATCGTCGAGCGACGCCAGGAACTCGTTCCGGACAAGAGCCTTGCCGTTCCCCGCGATGCCCACGCCGCCCTTCCCGTGACAGGCGATGCACACCGAGTGGAACAGCGCGTCGCCGCTCGCGATGTAACCGGCCAGCTCGGCGTCCCCGCCCGCGGCCGCCAGCGCCGCCGACTGCTGAGATTCCGAGGGCGTGCTCGTCAGGACGAACGCGGGCATCTCCGGCATCCGACGCGGGTCCTGCAGCCCGCGAACGTACGTCACGACCGCGCGGATGTCCTCGTCCGAAAGGTCCTCCTGGCCGGCGCGGGGCGGCATCGGGACCGGCCTGGCATCGGGCCGCCCGGTGATGATGTACTGGTGAAACTCGTCGTCGCTCTGCAGGGCGACGAAGTCGCTCTCCACGAGGTTCTTGCCCAGGCCCTCCACGCCCCTCCCCTGCGCTCCGTGGCAGGCGATGCACACCGTGGCGAAGACCTCGCGCCCGTGCATCGCGACATCGAGAGGGAGCGGCGGAAGCGGCGCCGCCGCCACGAGACGCTCATACGCCTGCGCACGCTCGATCGCCGCCAGCCGCGAGTCCTCGAGCTGCCGCCAGGCTCCGTAGGCCTCCCAGCCGCCGTAGGCCAGGATGGGCGTCGAGATCAGAAACGCCCAGAAAAAGGCGATGAGCGTCTCACGCCCCGCGCACCCGTGCGCGGCATGCCAGGCCCCTCCGCCCGTCCCGACCCCCGTCCGCCCTCGATCCAGTCTCCTGTCCGGCGCGTGCATCGTGTTCCCTCCGTTCGCCGGCCCCGGCCTAGATAAAGAGATCTAGGTCTAGATATCCAGCGTCGAGAAAGTGATAGCCGTCGTCCCGCGCGGTGTCAACCTCCGCGCTTCCCTGATCGCGGACTTCGCGAGCCCCGCGGAGAGGGAGAGTCACCGGTTGCCTCGAGCCGCCCCCATGCCCTCAGCCGCGCGCCAAAGGTCGCGACCGCGCCGGCCGATCAGCCGGTTTCGTCGGTGTTTCCGTAAGCTATGGCCGGGAAGGAAGTTCGCGAGAAACGCCCGGCGCTCGGCGCGGCGGCAGGCCCCCCGATCGGAGGAATCAGGACGGACCGCAGCGACTCGGGCTGCCGAACCAGGCGGACTCTCGTTGGCCCCGGGACTGGTACAGTGCCCGGAGCCGAACGGAATCCCGTCTTCGACACCAGCGGTCGCCGATAAGCGAGAGGAGGGGAGCACGTGAAACACCTGGCGGTATCGACCCTCGCCGCCGCGATGACCGTCACGATCGCCGCGCCCTCGCCAGCTCAGGATTCCCGCCCGCCCCCGCCCAATATCCTCCTCATCGTCGCCGATGACCTGCGTGCCGACATGCTCGGCGCCGCCGGCAACCCCGACATCCACACCCCCAACCTCGACCGCCTCGCCGCCGAGAGCCTGTACTTCACCAGGGCCACGGCCTTCGTCGCCCAATGCTGCCCCTGGCGCGCCATGCTCATCACGGGCCTGACGCCCGTCCAGAGCGGCTACACGTCCATGGACATCCAGCAGGGCAGTCGTGGCGACCCCGACGGCTTCGACGACCTGCCCACCCTCCCGGGCCTCCTCGCGGACGCCGGCTACCGCACCGTCCTCGTCGGCAAGTGGCACATCCGCCCCGACCCGTGGCGCTGCGGGTTCCAGGAGATCCGCCACTGGCTGCCCGGCGGCATGGGGCCGTACCAGGACACAACGCTGTGCTGCGGCGACTCGCGCGAAGAGCACCAGGCCGCCGGCTACGTCGCGGAGATCTTCACCGACGACGCGATCGGTTTTCTTGCGAGCGACGCGGCGAAGCAGAAGCCCTTCTTCCTCTTCCTCGCCCCGACCGCCCCGCACGAGCCCTGCGAGCCCACGCCCGAACGCATCGGCGCGTTCTACGAGGGAAAGACCTCCGACGACCTCGTCCGCCCCGGCATCGAAAAGGGCGCCTCCGCACGCTGGAAGGACAAGTGGCTCCCGTACTACCGCGCCGTCACGCACCTCGACGAGCAGACCGGACGCGTCCTCGAAGCCCTCGACGACCACGGCCTCGCCGAATCCACCGTCGTCATCTTCACCTCCGACAGCGGCATCATGATGGGCCGCCGCGGCATCGACAGCAAAGTGGCCCCCTACGAGGATTCCGTCCGCGTTCCCCTCATCATCCGCGACCCGCGGGCCAAGGCCGCGCCCCGCCGATCCGGCGCCCCCGTCACCTCGCTCGACCTGCCCCCGACCATTTTGGCCATGGCCGGCCTCGCGCCCCCGCCCGCCTGGGCCGGGCGCGATCTGTCCGGCCTTCTCGCCGGCGGTCCGGAAGACGCGATCACCGACGCCGTCAACGTCTGGATCGACGACACCAGCCGCAACTGGGGCAAGTACGCCTTCCGCTCGATCTTCGACGGGCGATGGAAGCTCATCGTCTGGGCCGCGCACGGCCGCACCCCCGAGCTCTACGACATCGACGCGGATCCTTACGAAGAACGCGACCTCGCGCCAAGCGAGCCCGCCCGCGTCGACGCCATGAAGACGCGCCTGCGCGACTCACTTGCCCGGACCGGCGACCC
>CAZMPE010000350.1:0-3416 GCA_964567955.1 uncultured Phycisphaeraceae bacterium
GGCCGGCGCGTCCTCGATGACGGCGCAGTTTCGTGGGGCGGCACCGGCTTGTTGGGCCGCGAGGAGGAAGACGTCCGGCGCGGGCTTGCCGCGGGTGACCTGCGAGCCGTCCACGATGGCGGTGAAGTACGGGCGCAGGTCCGCGGCGTCGAGGACGAGGTCGATGTTCTCGCGCGGGGCGGAAGAGCCGACGCCGAGCACGAACCCCGCATCGCGGAGTTCATCGAGCAACTCGCGGGTGCGGGCGGCGAGGGGGACGTTGCTGCGGACGATGTCGCGGAAGGTCGATTCCTTCTCGTCGGCCATGCGCCGGGCCTCGTCGGCGGGCACTTCGCCGAAGAGCGTGCGGATGATGTCGGGATTCGTGCGCCCGAAGAGGTGGGAGAAGGACTCCTCGGTCAGGTCGATGCCGCGGGGGCGCAGGACCGAGCGCCAGGCCTCGAAGTGAGCGGGGCCGGTGAGGACGAGGACGCCGTCCATGTCGAAGATGACTGCGGCCATGGGAGGGAGGGTACTGCTCGGTGGCGGGTTCAGAAGGGGAAAAAGTACAAAGTACAAAGTGCAAAGTACAAATGAAGGCGTGGACGCGCGCGGGGTGGCGGAATTACACCACGAGGGGCGCGGCGAAGCGGGCGTCGGTCTGTTCGAGGCCTTCGAAAGGCGGCCGGGGCGTGTAGAGGCCGGGCGCTTCCTGCGCGCCGTGGTACATCTTCATGTTGAAGTAGTTGCCGAGGGCCTCCCATAGCGCGTTGCCGACGCGCCCCTGCGTGATCGCGACGTGATGGGGGAAGTGTCGCAGCAGCACATCGCGGTAGAGACGCTGCAGGTTGGGCAGCCGGCACCAGCCGTAGCTGCCGAAGGTGACGGCGGGGTTTGACTCGATGCGGCCCTCGGCGATGACGGCCTTCATGGCGTCGCCCTCGTCCTGCGTGATGCGGCAAAGGGTCAGGGGCGATTCGCGGGCGACGAACTCGACGGTGCCCTCTGAATCCGCGTAGGACGCCGCGCCGCTCGAGGCGATGATCTCCTGCACGCCGAGGCGGACGGGTTTCTGCGCGAACGCGGCGGGGAAGACGCCGCAGTGCCAGACGTTGACGAGTTCATCGTCTTCGTTGTGGAGGTTGTTCCAGTCGGCCAGGCCGGCGGGCGAATCGCCGGCGAGCATGCAGGCGTGCATGGACATGGTGCCGAGGATGTCGGCCTCGCAGGCGCTGGGGATGCCCTCGTCGCCGAAGCGGCTCATCGTGGTGCAGGAGCAGACGCCGTAGTTGGCCTGGATGCTGGTCCAGCACTGGATGGCGAAGGCGTCGATGGCGTTGGCCGCGCCCCAGCGGCGGAGGAAGAGCTCGAGCTTGGCGCTCTTGACGACGGAGAGTTGCTTGATGCGCGATGTGTCGGCGTAGGCGTTGACGGAGGTGACGACGCGTTGGAGGGCCGGGTCGTTGTCGGGGATCTTCTGCGCGCCGGCGAAGACCTCGGACAGGTCGAGCGTCACGACGGTGGGGCCGAGGCGTTGGAGCGCCTTCTCGCTGTAGCGGCAGGTCCAGAAGGCGTCGGGGCGGGCGCCGATCTGGCCGTAGCGGGCGTTGCGCAGGCCTTGGACCACGCGGCAGACGCGGACGAAGCAATCGAGGTCGTCTCGGAACGAATCGTCGGTGGGGAAGCAGATCGGGCGCGAGGCGACGGAGTAGGGCGCGCCGATCTGGCGGAGCACCTCGCCGATGCTCAGGAGGCCGCAGAAGCTGTCGCGACGGCGCGTCGTCATCGTCAGCGTCTCTTCCTCCTGGCAGCCGTAGATGAGGATGGGGACGTTGAGCGCGGCTTTCTTCACGCACCAGGCGACGCCCTGCTCTTCGCCAAAGTTGACGGCCCCGACGACGATGCCGTAGACGCCCTCGCGCCGGAAGAGGTCCGCGGCGAGTTCGGCTTCCTGTCTCGTCTCGACGCAGCCGACCTTGGTCTGGTCCGTGCCGGGGACGACGACCTTGATGCCGAGGGCCTTCATGGCGGCGATGGAGCGGTCGCGCATGGTGGCGGCGAGCTCGCTCGAGAAGAACCCGCGGTTGGCGGGGATGAATCCCAGTTTGACCTCGCGGAGGAGTGGCATGGACGGCTCCTTGGTTACGGGCGGGCCCGGGATTCCCGGCGGATGGCGATGAGTTCCTTCATGACGCCGGCGAGCGAGCCGGTAACGCCGGTCGTGCCGAAGGCGTCGTGAACGAGCGAGTAGAGAGCGTAGAGGCGACGGTAGACCGCCGCGTGCGCCGGGATCGGCTCGTAGGCGACGGGCCGGACGCCGGTCATGGCGGCCTGTGCGTCGCGCACGCCGGCGTGGGCGCCGCCGACGACGGCGCCGAAGAGCGCGGCCCCGAGGGCGCAGCTCTGCGCCGAACGGCTGATGTACATGGGGCGGCCGGTGACATCGGCGTAGATCTGCATGAGCAGGGTGTTCTTCTCCGCAATCCCGCCGCAGTTGACGATGCGGTCGACGCGCACGCCGTGCTCCTCGAGCCGCTCGATGATCTTGAGCGCGCCGAAGGCGGTGGCCTCGATGTACGCGCGGTACAACTCGGGCGGCGTCGTGCCCAGCGTCTGCCCGACCATCAGGCCGGTGAGCAGCGGATCGACAAGGACGTTGCGGTTGCCGTTGTGCCAGTCGAGGGCGAGGAGGCCGCTCTCGCCGGGGTTCAGGCGTGCCGCGGCGGTCGCGAGCCGTTCGTGGGCTTCGGGGCCCGAGCCGTAGTCGCGCGGGGCGATCCGCTGCACGAACCAGTTGAAGATATCGCCGACCGCCGGCTGACCCGCTTCGAGGCCGTGCATGCCCGGGAGGATCGACTCGGGCACGATGCCGCTGATCCCGGGGATATCGGGCAGCGGCGTGCCGAGTGGCGAGACCATGCAGTCGCAGGTGCTGGTGCCGATGATCTTGACGAGCGTGCCCGGGGCGCAGCCCGAGCCCGCGGCGCCCATGTGCGCGTCGATCGCGCCGACGGCGACGGGGATGCCGGCGCGCAGGCCGAGTCTGCCCGCCGCGGCGGGCGAGAGTTCGCCGGCGCGCCGATCGGAAGGGAGTGCGGGCGCGCGGAAGCGGGCTCGGAAGCGGGACAACTCCGGGTGCAGCGAGTCGAGGAACTCCGCGGACGGCAGGCCGCCCCACGACGGGTGATACATGGCCTTGTGCGCCGCGGCGCAGATGCTCCGCGCGAGTTGGTCCGGGTCGGTGTTGCCTGTCAGCCAGGCGGGTATGAAGTCGCACTGCTCCACCCAGGCGTAGGCGGCGGCGGCGACGCGCGGGCTGGTGCGCTCACAGCGGAGGATCTTGGACCAGTACCACTCGGAGGAGTATGTCCCGCCGCACTTGGCGAGGTAGGGGAGGCCGTCGGCGCGGGCGCGCTCGGTGATGAGCGCGGCCTCGG
>CAZMPE010000351.1:0-3412 GCA_964567955.1 uncultured Phycisphaeraceae bacterium
TCGATCCTGCGTGGCGGTCCGAGCCCGGAGCTGGCGCGCCGGTTCGTCGAGTTCTGCCTGACGGAGGAGGGGCAGGCGTTGTGGCAGTTTGCGCCGGGGGAGGCGTCGGACGGGGTGCCGGGCCCGGAGCGGTACGCGCTGCGGCGGCTGCCGGTGCGGCGGGTGATGTACGAGAAACACTTCGAGAAGTTCATCGATCGGGTGAACCCCTTCGAGCTGGCGTCGGACACGGCGTCGCGGGGTTGGCGCGCGGCGATCGGGCCGATGATGGGTGCGTTCGCGATCGATGTGGCGGACGAGCAGCGGGCGGCGTGGTCGGCGATCAACCGGCTGGCGTCGGAGCGCGGGCGCGACTCGGCGGAGGCGCGGGAGCTGATCGCGCTGTTCCTGTCCTGGCCGGAGCACGAGATGCCGGACGGGTCGCGGCTGGCGTTCGGGCCGGAGAACTTCCGGGCGATCCGGGAGAGCTGGCGGGACGGGGCGTGGATGACGCGGAGCCGGCTGGCGTACGCGAAGTACTTCCGCGAGACGTACGCGGGCATCGTGGAGCGGGCGCGGGCGGTCAGGGCGGGAGGCTGAGCGTTGTACACCGGCCGCGGGGGCCGGTAGCCTGACACATCGCATGCCCGGATCGGACGCTCCAACCTCGCGCGGGCCCACTCGGACGAAGATCATCGCGACGATCGGGCCGGCGAGCGAGACGCCGGAGATGGTCCGGCGGATGATCGCGGCGGGGGCCGCGGCGTTCCGGATCAACTTCTCGCACGGGTCGTTCGATGATCACGCACGCCGGCTGGGGGTGGTGCGCGGCGCGGCGGACGAGATGGGCGTTCCGGTGGCGGTCTTTGGTGACCTGTCGGGGCCGAAGATCCGCGTCGGGCGGATCTCCGATCCGGGCGTTGCGCTGGCGCCGGGGGCGACGGTCGAGTTCCGATCGGAGGAGGCGGGGCCGGCGAAGCCGGGGAGCAAGGAGATCGTGCTGCCGACGACGGACGACGCGTTCATCGGCGATGTGCTGCCGGGGCACCGTGTCCTGATCAACGACGGGGCGATCCGGCTGCTGGCGGTGGACTGCGCGGGGGGCGTCGTGCGTTGCACGGTGCGCGTGGGCGGGCGGGTGACGAGCGCGAAGGGGATCAACCTGCCGGACAGCGCGGTGTCGGTGCCGTCGCTGACGGAGCGGGACAAGGAGTGCGTGCGGTGGGGGCGGGAGCGCGAGCTTGATTTCTTCGCGCTGTCGTTCGTTCGGCGGCCGGAGGACATCCGCGACTTGCGGGAGTTGCTCGACCCGGCGGACCGGATCCCCATCATCGCGAAGATCGAGAAGCCGCAGGCGGTCGAGCGCCTTGATGAGATCGTGGACGCGGCGGACGCGGTGATGATCGCGCGGGGCGACCTGTGCTTGGAGATGGACCTGGCGCAGGTGCCGCTGGAGCAGAAGCGGATCCTGCTGCGGTGCTCGGCGTGGGGCAAGCCGTGCATCGTGGCGACGCAGATGCTCGAGAGCATGATCGGGAGCGCCTCGCCCACGCGGGCGGAGGCGAGCGACGTGGCCAACGCGGTGCTCGACGGGGCCGACGCCCTGATGCTGTCGGGCGAGACGGCGGTGGGGGCCCACCCGGACCTGGTGGTGGAGACGATGCGCCGGATAATCGACGCGGCGGAGGGGGAGCTGCCCGCGGACCCGCACGTGTCGAGCCCGCCGGCGCGGCTGGTGGAGTCGCGGTACCGGACGGCGGCGCTGGCGCACGGGGCGTGGCACATCGCGCGGGACATCGGGGCGAAGCTGGTGGTGGCGTGGTCGCAGTCGGGCGGGACGGCGCGGTACCTGAGCCAGAACAACTTCCGGATCCCGATCATCGCGTACTCGTCGAGCGCGAAGGCGACGCGGCGGATGGCGCTGCTGGGGGGCGTGACGCCGCTGCGGACGGACCCGCCGCCGAGCGGGCGGCTGGGGCACTGGACGGACATGGTGGAGCGGGACCTGGTGGCGCGCGGGTGGGCGGATCGCGGCGACGCGGTGGTGCTGCTGGCGGGCAAGCCGCTGGGCGAGTCGAAGGCGACGAACTCGATCGCGATCCTGCACATCGGGGACCCGCATGGCGGGTACCGGAGCCATGCGTCGTAAGCGGAAGGGGCAAAGGGGCAGAGGGGCAAAGGGGCAAGAGCGTGGCGGAGAGGCACACGAGCGCGGCGGTGGTGTCGCTGGGGGACGAACTCGCCCTCGGGCAATCCATCGACACGAACTCGGCGTGGATCGCGGACCGGCTGCTCGGGATGGGGATCGTCACGGTCGAGCACGTGACGGTGGGGGATGACGCCGCGGCGACGACGCGGACGCTCAAGCGGCTGGCGGGCGAGGTGGATGTCGTCATCACGACGGGCGGGCTCGGGCCGACGGCGGATGATCTGACGCGGGAGGCGCTGGCGGAGGCGATGGGCGAGCCGCTCGAGGAGGATGCGGCGGCGCTGGCGCGGATCGAGAAGTGGTTCGCACGAGCGTCGCGCGCGATGCCGGAGCGCAACCGGACGCAGGCGCTGCGGCCGCGGGGCGCGGCGATGCTGTCGAACGATCACGGGACGGCGCCGGGGATCGCGGCGGCGGTGGGGAGCGCGGACGTGTTCTGCCTGCCCGGCCCGCCGCGGGAGATGCGGCCGATGTTCGAGGGGCAGGTGGTGTCGCGGCTGCGTGCGCCGGGGGTGAGCATCCGGACGCGGATGCTGCACACATTCGGGCTTGGTGAGTCGGACGTGGCGGGGCGGCTGGCCGAACTGATGGACCGATCGCGGAACCCGCTGGTCGGGACGACGGCGTCGCAGGCGGTCGTGACGTGCCGCGTGCGATGGGAGGGAGACGCAAAGGCGGGGGAGCGGGCGATCGAGGACGTCGAGGGGGTGATCCGCGAGCGGCTGGGGGCGTACGTGTTCGGCGCGGATGGGGAGACGCTGCCGGGGGTGGTGATTGAGTTGCTGGCGGCGCGGCGCGAGACGATCGCGGTGGTGGAGTCGTGCACGGGCGGGTTGCTGGGGGCGTACCTGTCGGAGACGCCGGGGTCGTCGCGGGCGTTTGCCGGCGGATGGATCACCTACACGAACGAGTTGAAGGAACGGATGGTGGGTGTGCCGCGGGAGGTGCTGGACAAGCACGGTGCCGTGAGCCGCGAGTGTGCCGCGGCGATGGCCCGGGGCGGGTTGGAGCGCAGCGGGGCGACGCATTGCCTGGCGGTGACGGGGATCGCCGGTCCGGATGGGGCCTCGGAGGCGAAGCCGGTGGGGACGGTGTGGATCGCGCGGGCGTCGGGTGAAGAGGTGGAGGCACGCCGGTTTGCGTTGTTCGGCGGGCGCGAGAAGGTGCGGGAGGGGGCGGTGGGGGGCGCGGGGGGGGTGCGGTGGGGGATGGGGGGGGGGGGGG
>CAZMPE010000352.1:0-3402 GCA_964567955.1 uncultured Phycisphaeraceae bacterium
ACGATGAGGAGGCGTGCGAGCATGATGAACACATGCTATCGCGCGGATCGTGCGCCGCGCTCCCCCGGTCGCCGGAAGCGAAAGAAGGCCGCCCGGATCGTCCGGGCGGCCTGTCAGGATCATGGAACTGCGCTCGATCGGTCAGCGCCGGCGCCGCCCGACGAGGAGCCCGGCGAATCCGAGCAGCGCCACGGTGCCGGGCGCGGGGATGGCGCAGAACGCGGCACCGGTCAGCACAATGTGGTACGTCCCGCCTCCGGGGAGCGTGCTGGGCGTCCAGCCGGCCAGCGGCCCGCCGGTCCCGTCGGGTCCGCTCCATCCCTCGAAGGGAAGGTCGGCCCAGATCTCGCCGCCCGCGGGATCCAGCGCATCGATGTCCCACTCCGAAATCGCGAGCATGTAGATGCCCGGCGCGAACGGGGGCGGGGGCGGGCCGATGAGGGGGCTGGGGGACCCGAACCCGATCGCCGACAGGAGTGACCCCGGCACGCCCGAGTCATCGCCGTGCATGATCGGAGCCCCCGACGGATGGAAGAGCCAGAGCTGGGTGTCGAACGAAGCGCCCGCCGGCCCCAGCGTGCCCGGAGGATACACCGACTCCGTCCAGGCGCCGAACGCCGTCGGCGCGAAGATCTCGATGCAGAACATGTCCACATCACCGTGGCTCGTGAGCGTGCCGGTGATGTCGATCAGCGGGCCGGCGCCCACCGTCATCTGGCCCGGCGGCAGGGCCGGTGCGTCCGGGATCTCGGCCCAGACTTGTGCCTGCGCGCCGGCGGCGACGGCCAGTCCGGCCGCGGCGGCCAAGAACGATGCGACTCTCATCTCTTGCTCCTCCGATGAAGGAACCGATGCCGGCGCACGAACGCTCGTGCGACGGGAGAGACGGATCGACAGTGGTGCGTGCGCTTGGGTCTTGTCTCTCTCGCGGCGAACCGCCTCTCCGATTCCAGACTACCGGAGCGGGGTTTCCGCTTTCAAGGGCCAACCCGGGAATCCGTGCCGCAAGGAGTGATTCGCGCCCACCCGGCTCAAGTTTAAGTCGTCCCGCGTCCGGGTACCTATCCGAATGCGAACACGGGAGTGGTGCGCATGAGAAAAGGCCGCCCGCGTGTTCCGGGCGGCCCTCGAGCAAGGAAGTCTCAAGAACGACTCGATCAGCGGCGACGCCGCCCGGCGATCAGGCCGGCCAGACCGAGCAGGGCCAGTGAGCCCGGCGCGGGGATCGTGTGGTAGCCCGCGCCCGTGAGCACGATGTGGTAGTCGCCGCCTCCGGGTCCCCCGGGACCGCCGCCGCCATCCCAGCCGCCCAGGATCGGGATGCCGAGCCCGTCCGGTCCGCTCCAGCCGGGGAACGGCATGTCGGCCCATATCTCGAAGCCTCCCGGGTCGAGCGCGTCGGTGTCGAACTCCGAGATGGCCAGGAAGTAGATACCCGGCGCAAAGGGCGGCGGGGGCGGACCGATGATCGGATTCGGCTGCGCGAAGCCGATGCCCGAGAACGGAGAGAAGGGCGGCACCGTCGTGTCGTCGCTGTGCATGATCGCGAATCCGGAGGAATCGAAGAGCCAGAGCTGGGTGTCGAACGTCGCCCCCGCCGGCCCCAGCGTGCCGGGCGCGTAGGTCGGCTCGGTCCAGGCGCCGAAGGCCGTCGGTGAGAAGATCTCGATGCAGTACATGTCCACGTCACCCGAGCCCGCGAGCGTGCCGGTGATGTCGATCAGCGGTCCGATGCCCATCGTGATCTGCCCCGGCGGGAACGCTCCCGCATCGGGGATCTCGGCCCAGACCTGTGCCTGGGCCCCGGCGGCGATGGCCATGCCCGCCGCCGCGCCAAGAACGGTTGTGACTCTCATCGTGTGCTCCTCTCTATGGAGTCCGGTCACCGAACCGGGCGCACGAACGGCCGCGCCCCGGCGGAGACGGCACGACGTTCACACGAGATCGCTTGTCTTGTCTCTCTCGCGGCGGGCCGCCTCTCCATCCCCGGTGTAACTGCACGGGTCTCGCGCTTCAACCCTCCGGGCCCGAGATGGAGGCAGAACCCGACGGAGTGGCCTGTCTGGTTTGGCACGTTCCCGCGATGGCCTGTGCCTGTTCGCCGAGCGCGTTGCAAACATGCGGGCCGGCGTGCATGGGGGTCGCGATGGGCAGAACGCGTATCATCCCGTCCTGCACCGATTCAACGGAGGCGAAGATGGCGAAAGCACGGGGACTGATCAAGGGCAACGCGGTCATCGGGCAGTCCGGGGGCCCCACCGCGGTCATCAACCAGAGCCTGGCGGGCGTGGTCGAGGCCCTGCGGGCCACGCTCGTCCGCAAGGGCGTGGTCAAGAAGGTCCTCGGCATGCGCCACGGCGTCAACGGCCTGGTGAAGGACCGGATCATCGACCTGACGAAGCTCGGCAAGCCCGCCCTCGACGCGATCGCCCGCACGCCCTCCGCGGCGCTGGGCTCCAGCCGCGACAAGCCCGACCGCGACTACTGCAGCGCGATCCTCAACGCCTGCTCCAAGCACAACATCCGTTACTACTTCTATATCGGCGGCAACGACTCGTCGGACACCTGCCGCATCGTCAGCGAGCTGGCGGCCGAGTCCGGCTACGAGCTGCGGTGCTTCCACGTCCCCAAGACCGTGGACAACGACCTGATGGGCAGCGACCACACGCCGGGCTTCCCGTCCGCGGCACGGTTCGTCGCGACCGCCTTCATGGCCGACAGCCTCGATAACGCGAGCCTGCCGGGGATCAAGGTGAACGTGGTGATGGGGCGGAACGCCGGCTTCCTGACCGCGGCGTCGGCGCTGGCGCGCGAGGGCGTGAAGTCGGTCAAGGGCGATGAGCCCGGCCCGCACCTGGTCTACCTGCCCGAGGTCACGTTCAACACCGATCGCTTCATCGAGGAGGTGTCGTCCGTCTACTCGCGCCTCGGCCGGTGCCAGATCGCGGTCAGCGAGGGGATCCAGGACCAGGAGGGACGCCCGATCGCGGCGACGCTGATGACGACCGGCCAGACCGATGCCCACGGCAACGTGCAACTCTCCGGGACGGGTGCGCTGGGCGATGCGCTGGCCGAACTGATCAAGAAGCGGGTGAAGACCCACAACGGCAAGGTGCCGCGGGTGCGGGCGGACACGTTCGGCTACCTGCAGCGGTGCTGGCCCGACCCATCACCCATCGACGCCAAGGAAGCGCGGGCCGCCGGGGCGTTCGCGGTGAAGCTCGCCGCGGCGGGCGAGAAGTCCTGCTCGATCGCGATCGTTCGGGCGAAGGGCAAGGCGTACAAGGCGAACATGACGCGGATCGAGTTGAGCGACGTCGCGGCCAAGACGCGCAAGATGCCTCAGGAGTTCATCAAGGGGACGTGCGACGTGTCGCCGGCGTTCCTGAACTACTGCCGGCC
>CAZMPE010000353.1:0-3400 GCA_964567955.1 uncultured Phycisphaeraceae bacterium
ACTCGCGCGTCGATTTCTCGCAATGTTCCGCCGATCCGCACGTTGACGGCGTCGGTCTGGACCGCGGCGAGGATTCGATCGAACTGGTCGAGGAAGGGCAGTCCGATGTCCTTGAGCGGGCGGACGAGCCCGACGGCGAGGCCGGAGACCTCGCTGTCGGCGCCTGCGGTGACGTCGTGCAACTTCGCCGCGAGCAGGATGTCGGCGCCGCTCTTGAAGTACTGCAGGCGCGTGATCTCCACGGACTCCCCGCTGAGCCGGATGTGGGCGCGCCCGACACCATCGGCTTTCCCGGCTTTGCCGAGACGCAGCCCGTCGTAGATCACTCCGAAGACCGGGGCGTGAAAGAGCTCGGCGTTGGCGAGGCTGAGCTGAGCCTCACCGAAGAGGCGGTGCGGCGAACCGGTATACCCGGCGAAGAGCGCTTCACCGCTCAGGCGGCCGAGGACGGGCTGAGATTCGGAATCAATCGCGGCGGTGATCGGGGCTACGTCGAGCGATTCGAGCAGCGTCCGGATCTGCACGAACCGCTCCTCGCCGTGCATCGTCGTGGTGCCCCGCATGATGACGCGCCCATCGGCGGCATCCACCTGCAAGCGGTCGAGCGTGGTCCGGGCCGTCGAATAGTGCATCTCGAGCTCGGCGCGTGCGAGCGGGACACCCCGGTACGCCGCGCCCTCGCCTTCGATGACCGCCGTCAGCGCGAGCGGTCCGCCGGCCGCCGGGCTCTTGTCGGGCGCGATCCGGATGGATCCGGAGATGCCCCCGGTGAGCCCCTCGACCGGTGTGAATCGGTTGACGAGCGCGGCGAGGTCGATTCCGGACCATTCCCCGCTCAGGACGGAGGTTGTCCAGTCATCGACGGCGATGGTCGCGCTCGCATCGAGTTCACCGCCCGCGATCCTGGCCTTGAGCGGCTCGAGGATGACGGTGCGTCCGTCGAGTCTGACCGTGGATTCGAGATCGGCGAGCGATCCGTCTTCGAGGGCAAGGCCCGCCGTGACGTGCGCTTCACCGTTCAGCGTCATCGCCGTGGAGTCGAGCAGCGCGTCAACGCTGCCATCGACCGCAAGCCGCGCCAACCCGGCGGTGACGGGCCAGTTCTCACCCCGGAGCGAAAGGCGGATCAGGCTCGGTGTTCGCAGGTCGAGATCAGCCCCGCCCGTGATGCGACCTTCGCTCCTTGAGATCTGCAGGTCTGTCAGGATCAGGCGGCTGTCGATGGTCTCGAGCGTGCCGGAGGCGCTGTCGGCGGTGACCTTGCCCGCGGCGGGTTGCATGATCCGCCACCGTCCCTCAACGATGGCTTCGGCGAGTTCGCGGGCCGGGACGACGAGCGAGAGTGTGGCGTCGGCGCGTCCGCTCAGTGGCTCGGGGAGGCCGAGCAGCTCGCTGAGCAGCGTCAGATCGACGCCGGAAAGATCGGCCTCGATGCGCGGCGAGCCTGACAGGGGATTGAGTTCGGCATGTGTGATCGTGCATCGGCCATCGAGCAGTTCGAACGGATCCGAGCGGAGGGAGAGCGACCCGCCATCGATTCGGCCGGTGCATGGGACCGTCAATGCCCCGATCTGTCGCCCAGCGACTGCCAGACCCTCTCCGGAGAGTGTGCCGGTGAACGCAGCGGACAGAGGGGCCAGTGCGGCGGTGAACTGAAGGTCCGCGAGAACGCGTCCGGCGAGGCGGGAGCCCTCGGCGTTTGGTGTCGGCGCTGCGGCGACAAGCGAGACCGTGCCGGCCACGGGGAACTCCGCATCGGGGTCGTAGTGCGCGACGGCGGTCGCTCCGGCGTCGCCCAGCGCGATCCGCGCGCGGCTTACGTCGATGCGGCGCCCGTCGCCCGAGGCGACCAACTCGATATCGACCGGTTGATCGGGATTGAAGACGGTGCGCCACTTTGAGATGGCGGCGTCGATCTCAAACGCGTTGGTCGTCAGATCAAACCAGCCGGTGGCCGCGGATTCGGCGGCGTCCGGTGCGGTGACGGACTCAATCCTGATGCGCGATCCGTCGCGTGCGATGTCCGCGCGCAGTTTGGAGAAGTCGAGGGTCGTTGAGGCGTCCGAGAGGATCAGTTGCGTGAACGAGATCTTGCCGGTGAGTTGCTCGAGCGAATCGCCCTCGGCCTCGCACAGGCCGTACGCGGACCAGCGACTCTGTCCGGCAGCGCCCGACGTCTCGACGCTGCCTTCGATGGCCATTCGGCCGGCAGGTTTCTGAATGAAGGTGAGGGCGGCGCGTCCGGCGTGGCGATCGATCTTGCCCTCGGCGGCGCCGATCCATGAGAGGTCGAGATGGCCTCGTCCGCGCGCCGCGTCGAAGTGTCCGTTGACGCCCGCGGCGATCGTGCCGGTTGCGATGCCGAGCGAGTCGGCGCGTACGTCCGTGCCCTGTGCGTTGATGGCGCCGCCGAACATCCGGATTGAAGGCTGATCGGCGGGAACGAGAACGAGGTCGCGAGGTTCGATGCGCACGGCGCCGGCCGACAGGTTCACGCCGGCGTTGCCCGAGGCGGTGTGCATTCCAGCAACAGCATGTGTGAGAGTCACTCGGCCCGAGAGCCCGGTCTCGGTCACGGTGCCGCGCCACGTGCCCGCGGCACGGACCGGATCCGGGGCGTCGGGCGCGAAGACCCGGAGCAGAGCGGGGCGCGGGGCGAGGCGGAAATCGACGCGATGCTCCCAGCCGGCCGATGGGTCGGCGTGGACATTGAGCGTGCCGACGTCCTTGACATCCGCGTCGAGCGTCCAGGTGCGTCCGTTGATGGTGCGGCCCTCGGCCGAAAAGGTCGTTGTCTCAAGGGTGCCGCCGCTGTCGAGTTCCAGGACGCCGTCACGGATCGCGACATCGGGCAGCGGCTGGAAACCGGACGAGGGTTCTCCCGTGCCGGCGGTGGCGGCGATGCGATCCAGCGCGGTGAGGAGGTTCCAGCGGTCGAGTTCATCCTTGCGGGCGCTGACGGTCAGACCGTCGAGATCAATGCTGGCGAGGCCGGGATCGCCGGTGACGACGATCCGTATCAGGGCGGCGTGCTCAACGATGACCCGTTTCGCCTTGAGCAGCGGCCGTGAGTCCAGCGGGACGGTGACCTCAAGATCTTCGACGACGGTGGAGCCGCCCCAACTGACGCGTACGGATGCGGCCTTGACCGCCAGGCCGGTGGCGTCGGCCAGCGCGTCCACGACGATACGGCGCGGCAGGTCCGAGCGGCGCACGGACTCCGCCGCGATCGCGGCGATGAGGAGGAACGCGGCGAGGATGACGCAGCGAACGATCCAGCGGCGCGCCCGGGAGCGCGTCGGGGCATTTGAGACGGCGTCGGCCATCAGTCGCGTTCGATCGGCGGGATGTCGCCGACGCTCCGCGGCCCGTAGCCGAAGAACCACCAGTCGTCACGGAG
>CAZMPE010000354.1:0-3366 GCA_964567955.1 uncultured Phycisphaeraceae bacterium
CGGCCCATGAACCGCTTGATCGAATAGACGGTGTTCTTGGGGTTGGTGACCTGCTGGTGCTTGGCGGGCTGCCCAACCAGACGCTCGCCCTTGTCGGTGAAGCCGACGACGGAGGGCGTCAGGCGGTTGCCGGAGCTGTTGATGAGGACCTTGGGCTGGCCGCCTTCCATGATGGCGACAACAGAGTTGGTCGTTCCCAGGTCGATTCCGATGATCTTGGACATAGGTCAAACCTCGTTCGTTGAGGGCGCGGTGGTAAACCGGGGTTCTCTGTTGCAAGGCCGGTGCCAAGCCATTGGGGACCGAATCGTCCCCGATCGGCCGGAAACACGGGCGGTTGGCGAGGCCTCCGGGGCCGGCGGCGGGCGGCGGGCCCGCCCGATCGTGCCGGATCGGGATCGGCGGGAGCGGGGCCTGCCGATCTGGCAGGCGGCCGTATCCTTGGCGGTGACCGATCCTCGAGGCTTGACGGCACTGGCGCGGCGGGTGGCGGCGTCGGTGGACGCGCCGGTGGCGCTGTACCCGCACCTGGATGAGTTGTTCTCGGGGCTGCCGAGCCTGGGGAGCACGCCGCGGCGGACGGCGGCGATGCTGGAGGGCTGCGGCCTTCGGCGCGGGTCGCGGGCGGTCGACCTGGCGTGCGGGAAGGGTGCGTTCGCGATGGAGGTGGCGCGCCGATTCGGCTGGCGGGTGCTGGGGGTCGACGCGTGCGGGCCGTTCGTGGAGCGGGCGCGCCGATCGGCGCGACGGCGCGGGCTGGAGAAGTTGTGCGAGTTCCGCGTCGGGGATGTGCGCGGGTTCCGCGCGGCGTGTCGATTCGACGCGGCGTTCATGCTGGGGCTTGATCCCGTTGCGAGGGCGTCCCGCAGGCTCAGGGGGCTGGTGCGGCCCGGCGGCGTGTATGTCATCGATGACGCGGTGGGCGAGGGGTCGGGGAGCGTCGCCCCGACACGCGCGGCGGTGCGCCGGATGATCGAACAGCTTGGAGACACCGTGGTCGGCGAGGACATGCCGGCGCGTCACTCTGTCGAGTCGCTCAACGCAAGGCTGTACGAGCGGCTGCGCGAACGGGCGCGGGCGCTGCGCCGGCGCGAGAAGGGCATGGGCGCTGCGCTTGATGAGTTTCTCGAAAGGCAGCGGCATGCGAACCGGGCGCTCGCCGGGCCGCTGCGGCCGTGCGTGTGGATGATCCGGCGCGGAGCCGGACGATGAGCCATGCGCTGGTCATCGGGGGTACGGGGATGTTGCGGGGCGTGTGCCTGACGCTCGCGCGGCGCGGGTGGACGGTGTCGGTCGTGGCGCGCCGGCACGCGGGGCTGTCGGCGCTCGCGGCCGAGGCGGAGGACGGGCGGATCAACCCCCTGCCCGTGGATTACCGCGACGGGCCCGAGCTGGCGGCGCGGATCCGCGCGGCGGTCGCGGCGCAAGGTCGCGTGCGTCTGGCGGTGTGCTGGATCCACTCGGTCGCGCCCGAGGCACCTGGGCTCGTGGCGGCGATGATCGCGGATGAACGGGCACCGGTGCCGTGCTTCCATGTTCTCGGGACTGCGGCGGATCGGAGTGATCCGGCGTCGATCGCGGGGATTTTGTACCGGCGCATCACTCTCGGATTCGTCGTCGAAGCGGGCGCCTCGCGCTGGCTGACAAACGACGAGATTGCGCGCGGTGTGATGGACGCGATCGATCGCGGCGCCGCCAGGTCGATCGTCGGCGCGGTCGAGCCGCGATCGGCCCGGCCCGTTGAGTAGTCAGGGGATCGCGTCGAGGGGGATGACGACCACACGCACACGGGAGGGCCGGGCGTCCTCGGTCCAGGCGAGGAAGAGTCGCTCGTCGATTCGGACCAGGCGCGGGGTGCCGCTCGCCCGGGCGGGCGTCGTGCGAGCCGCCTTGCGGACTTCACTGAGCTTGCCATCCGATCCGACGCGCCGCAGGCGCAGCGCGGCGTGACCCGGCCCGTCGCCGTCGAGCCAGCAGACGATCATGCCCGATGGCCCGGAGTCCGTCGCCGCGACCCGTCCCAGCGGGGCGCCTTCGCCCTCATCGGCATCGATCACGATCGGAGGTCCGAATGGCGCGCCGTCGTTTGGTGCGAAGGCGGCGAGCACCCGGGCCCCGGGCGTGGCACCGGTGAACCACGCCACGCCGACGGCCTCACCGATCCCGACGGCCACGGGCCCGTTGACGGGGCATCCGGGCATCATCCAGTTGTCCTCATGGACGGGCGACGGGGCCGTCCAGCCCGTTGCCTTCTTGCCGACAATCGAGATGTCGCGGACCTCGAAGTCGGACCGATCGCGGTAGACGACGGCGGGGCCGCGGGGGCCGGCGACGGCCGCGGTCGGGCAGCAATCACAGACCATGGCGTCGAGTTCGGCGCTGGGTCCGGGTGTGTCGGTGACGAGGGCGGTACGGAGCGTCATCGCGCCGGCGTGCGCGGCGGCGTGGTCGCCGGTGGTGTTGCGGCCGTCGAGCCAGAACGCCCGCAGACCAAGGGCTTCGGGGACCATCGAAACAAACCCGTGTTCGGTCCTCGTGTTGTCGTCGTTGAGTTTGCCGATGGCTCGCCACGTTGTGCCGCGGTCTTCCGAGCGTGCGAGCCGGATGTCGTAGGCATAGGTCTCCGAGCCAGACTTCTGGAGCCACCAGGCCACGAGGGAGCCGTCGCCCGCAACGGCCACGCCGGGGGTATCCGCCCAGTTGGCGAAGAAGTTGCGGCCCTCGGCGACGGTCACCGGGTCGGCCCAGGCGTTGTCCCTGAGCCGGGAGAAGCGCAGGGCCGTGCCCTCGGCGGCCGGCTCGAGCCAGGTCATCAGCAGTTCATGCCCCGAGGCGGCGAGGAAGGGAGCCATCGCGGACGACGCGGCGGGCGGATCCATCGATTCGAGGGTGAGCGTGTCCGCCTGGCGCGCGAGCGCGGGAAGTGACGCGAGGGCGAGGCACACGAGCGATTGAGTTCGGTACCGCATATGACCTCCGGGAGCGCGGACCGTGCTAGATCCTGCCGGGAGGATAGATGTGTTCTCGCGACGCGAAGCGGTAGGCGGTGACCATGCCCAGGAAGAGCCAGAAGACGTTGCCGGTGCTGAAGAAGCCGCGGTAGGTCGATCGCCAGACGTCCCTGCCCCACTCCCAGTTGCGGATCGGGCGCGGGAAGTAGTCGGAGAAGAATGTCGCGGGGAAGGAGATGACGACGAGGACGGCGAGGATCGCGCCGGCGGCGGCGAGGCCGAGGCGGACGGAGCCCGCCCCGGCGCGCCGGATGGCGATCCAACCGAGCAGGATCCCAACCGGCCAGACGAACCAGTCGGACCGGTCGCGGACGATGTACGCCGTGACGATCCAGACGACGGCGCAGGCGATCGC
>CAZMPE010000355.1:0-3347 GCA_964567955.1 uncultured Phycisphaeraceae bacterium
GCCGACCGCCGCCCCCAGCCACAGCGCCCCCTCGGGCGCGCCGAGAAACCCGACGGAGACCGACACCAGCGCCCCCAGCAGCACCAGCACCACGGCGAACGCCCACGCGTGCCGCACCGGCACCGCCCCCGAAGCGATCGGCCGGTTCCGCTTGCGCGGATGCGCCGAGTCCGCCGCGCGATCCCGGATGTCGTTGATGACGTAGCACCCGCTGGACGCGAACCCGAACGCCAGCACCGCACCGAGCACCGCCGGCCATGGCACCGAAGCCCCGTCGGCCAACCCGTACACCGGGCCCACCAGCACGAACGCGCCCTTGGTCCATTGGCGCGGCCGGGCCAGCGAGACGAGGTCGCGCAGCGATGGTCCGGCCCTGTCGGACGTCCGAGAACTCATGGCCGGGCCGTCTCAGGCAAGGGTCGGTTCAACGTCGGACTCCATGGTGCGCCCCGGGGAATCCGGGAGAACCGCCGGTTACATCGACCCCCGGGCGTTCCGCCCGTTCAAAGTCGTTATCCCGCGCTGTTCGGCGCAAACCCCGCCGGGATTGCCGATGGTGTTCGGGCCGGCCGGCCGCCAAAGGTAACCGGCCGTTGCGCGATACGCTCCACCACTACGAACGAGCCGCCGGGCCGTTCACCCGGCCCCGCCGCCCGATCCTCACCGCATGACCCGAACAGGCCCCCCCATACCGGCGCCCGCGAGCGGAATGCCCCTCCGCCGGGTGTGGACGCCGGCGATCCTCCTCGTCGTCCTCTTCCTTGCCGGCGCGCTCCCCCTCATCCTCACGAACAACAACTCCGGGCGCGGGGCCTTCGACGCCATCAACTTCCACGAACTCGCCATCCGCACCTTCGCGCAAGAGTGGCCCCGACCCGACCTCGCCCACTACCCCGTCGCGTCGACCCCGGGCTACCACCTGGCGCTCGCCCCCGTCGCCCGCTACATCGACGACAGCTCCATCTCGATCCGTCTCGCCGGTCTCGTCTTTACGATCGGGTTCATTGTCACGCTCGCGCGGGCCGTCGCGGGAATGACGCGGCCGTGGCTCGCCGCCGCGATCTGTCTCCCGATCGTCTGTTCGTCCTATGTCTTCCAGGCGGGCGTCTGGGTCCTCCCCGACAACGCCGGCTGGTGGGCCGTCCTCGCCGTCATCCTGATCGCGCTCCACCCCAGACCGACCTTCAGGCTCCTCGCCCTCGGCGGCGCGATGCTTGTGCTGCTCGTCCTCGCGAGGCAGATCCACATCTGGGCCGCCGCGTCACTCTGGGCCGCCGCGTGGCTCGGTCGGGCCGGCGACCGCGACGCGGAGGGGCCCGACGCCGGATCGCTCCTGGACATCACGCCGAGACGGCTCGGGCGCCTGGCGCTCGCGGCGGCCGTCACGCTCCCCGCCTTCGCCGTCGTCGCCGCCTTCATGGCCGCGTGGGGCGGCAACACGCCGCCCCTCTTCCGCGGCATGTACGACAACCCCGGCTGGTCCGCCGCGGCGCTCATCCTCTCGCTGCTGGGCATCTTCTCCTGCTTCTTCGCCCCCTTCCTGTACGAATCCGCGCTCCGGACCTGGCGCACGCAGCGGTTGCCGCTGCTGCTCGCGTGCGCCGCCGGCGCGATCGTCGCCATCATCCCCGACACGACGATGAGCGTCCCCGAGGGTCGCTTCTCCGGACTCTGGAACCTGCTCCCCGACCGCGCGGTCGTCGGCGGCCATACCTCACTCGCCATGGTCGCTCTCTCCGTGCTGGGGGCCGTCGCCCTCACCTGCTGGGCGGGCGCGCTCGGATTCCGGGACCGGTGGATCATGCTCGGCTCGTTCGCCGCGTTCGCCGCCGCCCAGACCTCCAGCCCGATGGTCTGGCAGCGGTACAACGAGCCGTTCATCCTCGTCATGTGCGCCCTGATGGCCGCCCGGATCGCCGGCCGCGACCCCGAAGCACGCGACCCGGAGGGAACGCTCGGCGATCTTCTCTCCGTGGCCCGGCCCGCCGGGCCCATCGTCCTGGCCGTCCTGTCCGCGGCGCTCACCGCCGCCACCGTTCTCCTCGACGCGCCCGCCGTGCACTGGCCGCTCGACCCGAAGGCCACCGTGGCCCCTCAATGGATGAGGCTGAACCGGCCCGCCCTGCCCGTAAACCCCTGACCCGGCCTGTCCCGCGAGGGACCCAGGGCCAACAATCGAGACCCATGACAACACCACCCGCCAAACGCGCACTCATCACCGGGATCACCGGCCAGGACGGCAGCTACCTCGCCGAGTTCCTCCTCGCCAAGGGCTACGAGGTCCACGGCATCATCCGGCGTGCCTCGACCTTCAACACCGGGCGCATCAACCATATCTACGAGGATCCGCACCGCCGCGGCGCGCACCTGCGCCTGCACTACGGCGACCTGTGCGACGCCAACTGCCTGGCCAACCTCATGCGCGTCGTCAAGCCCGACGAGGTCTACAACCTCGGCGCCCAGTCGCACGTCCGCGTCAGCTTCGACATGCCCATCTACACCGCCGAGAGCGGGCGCCCTCAAGCTCCTCGAGGCCGTCCGCGAGTTCCAGCAGGAAAGCGGGCACAAGGTCCGCTACTACCAGGCCTCCTCCAGCGAGATGTTCGGCAAGGTCGTCGAGACACCCCAGCGCGAGACGACGCCCTTCCACCCCCGCTCCCCCTACGCCGTCGGCAAGGTCATGGCCCACTACGCCACCGTCAACTACCGCGAGTCGTACAACCTCTTCGCCTGCTGCGGCATCCTCTTCAACCACGAGTCCCCCCGCCGCGGCGAGACCTTCGTCACCCGCAAGATCACCCGCGCCGTCGGACGCATCAAGCTCGGCCTGCAGGACAAGGTCTTCCTCGGCAACCTCGACGCCAAGCGCGACTGGGGCTACGCCGGCGACTACGTCGAGGCCATGTGGCTCATGCTCCAGGCCGACAAGCCCGACGACTACGTCATCGCGACCGGCAAGACCATCAGCGTCCGCGAGTTCGCGGAGATGGCCTTCAAGCACGCCGGGCTCGATTTCAAGAAGCACGTCGAGTTCGACGCCCGCTACCTCCGCCCCGCGGAAGTGGACCTGCTCCTGGGCGACCCCACCAAGGCCAAGGCCGCGCTCAAGTGGAACCCCGGCACGACCGTCGAGCAGCTCGCCGCGATGATGGTCGAACACGACCTCGAACTGGCGCGGCAGGAAAAGACCCTGCGCGACGCGGGGCACACGACACCGGGCGGATCCGGGCATGACCAGTAGCGCCGCGCTGAGACTCACTCATTTGCGAGCCAGCGATGCCGATTGCAGCCGGTGCCGCCCCGAACCCGGGTCCGACACCCGGTAGGACTCGACACGCAGCGACGTG
>CAZMPE010000356.1:0-3331 GCA_964567955.1 uncultured Phycisphaeraceae bacterium
GGCGACGATCCTGGTCGCGCCGTTCATGACCTGCTCGGCGCGCCTGCCGGTGTACGTGCTCGTCACCACCCTGCTCTTTCCGCGCGACCCGTGGAAGGCCGCCCTCGCCTTCGTCGGCTGCTACGCCCTCGGCGCCCTCGCCGGCGTCTTCAGCGCGCTCGTGGCGCGCCGCACGATCCTGCGGGGCAAGAGCCGCCCGATGGCGATGGAACTGCCGGGGTACAAGTGGCCGAGCGTCCGCACCGCGCTGGTCACCACGTGGGACCGTGGCATGACGTTCGTGAAGAATGCCGGGACCAACATCCTCGCCATCTGCATCGTGCTCTGGTGGCTGAGCAACTACCCCCACGTGCCGCCGCCAGCCGAGGCGACGGAGCTGCGCACGCAGGCCGCGGCGATGGTCGCGGCGGACCCGGGCGCCGCGGGCGAGCTCGAGTCGCGCGCGGATCGGGTGGAGGCCTCGCACGCGAGCGCGGCGAGCTTCGCCGGGCGGCTCGGCAAGTTCGTGCAGCCGGTCTTCGAGCCCCTCGGCTACGACTGGAAGCTGACCGTCGGCGTCCTGACCAGTTTCGCGGCGCGCGAGGTTTTCGTCTCCACCATGGCCATCGTCATCACCGGCGAAGAGGACGCGCAGCGCGAGGGCGTCCTCGAAGAGATCGCCGCGGGCCGACGCGATGACGGCACGCCGATCTTCACCTCCGCCGTCGGGTGGTCGCTGCTCGTCTATTACGTGCTCGCGATGCAGTGCCTCCCCACGCTCGTCGTCACCGCGCGCGAGGCCGGCGGATGGAAGTGGGCGGTCCTCCAGCAGGTCTGGATGAGCGGCGTCGCGTACCTCGCGGCCCTGCTCGTCTTCATGGTGGCGTCATGAACGCCGCGCTTCTCGCCTTTTCGCTTCCCGTCCACGACTGGCAGTTCTGGGCCGTCTCGCTGATCGCCCTGGCCGCCGCGGCATGGCTGCTGCGGAGCGTCCTGCCCATCCCGTTCCTGAGCGCGCGCCACCGCCGGCGCAAACGCCAGAGGCGCGTCACGCTCACCGTCGACGGCAAGAACGTGCCGAAGTAAGCCGGTTACGCCGCGTCCTTGGACGCCCGGGCGCCCGAGAGCGACCAGCGCGACCGGCCGCGGTTGATGGCCTTGATCGCCTTGGTGCAATCGGCCTCGACCGCGAGGGTGCGGTCCAGGCCCGTCACCCGGAAGAGCTTGCGCAGCTGCTTGTTGAGCCCGAACACGACCAGCCGCCCGCCCATCGACTCGCACCGCTGCGAGACCTCGATGATGGCGTTGATGAAGGCCGAGTTCATGTCCGTCACCGCCGCGAGGCCGATCGCGACCCGCCCGGCGCAGCGCTCGCTCAGGCCGTGCAGCCGGCGCTGCACGAGCACCGCCTGGCGCTCGCGCATGCTCGGCATGTTCACGACCAGAAAGCCGACGTCCGATCTCATCGTCACGCGCATGAGACCGTCGTCCAGCTCAGCCATCGGTTCGATCAGGTCCATCTCTCCGTCCCCCCACTCGCCCGGCGGGCCGGCACAGCCGCCCCGTCCGTCCGTACCCGGGCATACAGACATGCCAAACTCGGCGTTCTCGTGCCGGTCACGGGCCAAACTCGCGGGGCGTTGCCGGCGACGGCGCGTGCTGATCCGGATGTGACGACAGAAATGAGCCGTTATCGGCCGACGGGGACGGGGAGCCGGGCCCGCACATCAAGGCGGCGGACGTAGTGCAGGAGGGGCGGGCCCGAGGCCGCCTCAAGGGCCGCCAGATCGATGCCCAGCCCCGACGCCATGGTGTTGGTGCGGACTTCCGCGGCGGCGGGGGCGAGCTCCCACGGCGCGTGCTCGATGTCGCCCCGGTACAGCCCGCCGCGGGCGTCCGCCGCGTACAGGCAGTACCGCTCGGTCACGAAGTGCTCGAGCGTCCCCGGCGCATGGCGCACGGCGGGACCGACGGCGCGGTAGCGGGCCCGGAACTGTGCCGGCGGCGAGCCCCGTCGCGTGCGGACGCTCTCGTACTCGATCCAGCCGTCGCGCGGTCGGCAGCTCATCCGGGCGTTCTGGTAGGAAAGGTGGAAGACGGCCCGCGCGACGGCGATCGCCACGGGCTGCGTCGCGTCGAGCGTGAAGAACCAGACGCCCGCGCGGCCGTCCGGGCCCTTCACGTACGTCCGGACGTTCAACTCCGGGAAAGCGCTGAGCCATGGAAGCGCGGGAAGGAAACGGTGGCGCACGCCGGTCATCCGGAACGGAACGACGGCGAGATACGCGCTCCCGTCACCCGACCATGCGTCAGGCTCGAGCCCGTCCGGGATGTGCGGGCGGAGCGCGCCGGCGGGCACCGGCCAGTGCATGAACAGCAGGTCGTGCCAGCTCATCGCCATCGACCACGCGCGGGCCGCGGATGCTCCGCGAGATTCCGCTCCCTGGTGACGGGACTTGAGACCCCCGGACATCATGGATATGAACATACCTCCCGCGGGCGACCCGCCCCCGGGCGCTACGATCGTTCGCGTTTTTGACGGTGGTCGTGCTCGAGAACGGAGCGACGCCAGCATGTCGACGATGATCGAGATCAACCGGCTGACCAAGCGATTCGGCCCCATCCTGGCCGTGGACGGGGCGTCGTTCTCCGTGGAGCGGGGCGAGGTCCTCGGCTTCCTCGGGCCCAACGGGGCGGGCAAGAGCACGACCATGAAGATGGTCACGGGCTTTCTGCCGCCCACGTCCGGCTCCGCGGTCGTCTGCGGGCACGACGTGGTCCGCGACCCGCTGCTGGTCAAGGAGCGGATCGGCTACCTCCCCGAGGGGGCGCCCGGGTATCCGGACATGACGCCCGAGAGCTTCCTGAACTTCATCGCCGATGTGCGCGGGCTGTACGGCGCGGCCCGCCGGCAGGCTGTCGCCCGCGTCGTCGACCGCGTGCACCTCGAGGGCGTGATGCGCCAGTCGATCGACACGCTCAGCAAAGGCTTCAAGCGGCGCGTCGGGCTGGCGCAGGCCATCCTGCACGACCCGGACGTCCTCATCATGGACGAGCCGACCGACGGCCTCGACCCCAACCAGAAGCACGAGGTGCGGGCGCTGATCCGCGACATGGCCCGCGGCGGGCCGGGCGGCCCCAAGGCCATCGTTCTCTCGACCCACATCCTCGAAGAGGTCGAGGCGGTCTGCACCCGGACCGTCATCATCGCGCGCGGGCGGATCGTCTTTGACGGCACGCCGGCGCAGCTCGCGTCGCGCTCGCGCCGGCACAACGCCGTCCAGCTCGCCGTCAAGCCGCCGCCTGGCGCGGCGGTCCTTGAGGATCTCCGCAAGCTCGCCCATGTCGCCGC
>CAZMPE010000357.1:0-3320 GCA_964567955.1 uncultured Phycisphaeraceae bacterium
CGCTGTTGCCCGTGAAGATCGATCCGCCCGGGTACCACGGACTGGCGTCCGTCCATGCCTGGGTGCTCTTCATGGTCCCGACGTGGTTGTCGTAGTACCCGACGTTGATGGTGTGCCCGGGGTGGCGGAACGAGAGGAGCCAGTTGGTCGGATCGACGTGGATCCGGCCGTACTCGCGCGAGCCCTGATTGTTGAGGCCGCCGACGTGGAAGATGGGGCCGGAGGCCATGAACGAGCCGTAGACGCTCGGGTTCTGCGAGACGTCGAAGTCGAGCACCTTGATGTTGGGGTCGTAGTAGCGCGTGCCGTCCGCGAGCATGACCTTGTTGCTGGGCTGCAGCCCGACCTGATCAAGACGCGGAAGGTAGCGCTCGGAAACCTTGACCGGGTCCTGGAAGCTGTACTTCAGCGTGGTGTTCTTGTACTTGCGGTTGACCGCGGCGGTCTGGCTGGCCCACAGGTGGAAACTCGCGGGGGCGAGGTAGCTGAGCTGGCGGAAGCCCTCGTCGCCGTTGACGTTGTAGAAGTCGATGAGGTCCGCGGCGGTGGAGCCGGACCAGGGAACGCTGTAGTTCTTGGCGCTGGCGCAGCGGTACTTGTTGACGATCCGCGCCATGCGGCGCGCCCGCTGGGTGGGAAGGTCCATCGAATCGCCGAGCGTCGGGCTGATCCAGTCGAAGACCTGGGTCGGGGTCGTGCTGGTCTTCTCGAAGGCGTAGCTGACGCCGCCGTTGGCGGGGAGGACCTGCCCGTCGGCGCCGGAGGTGTTGGGCCCGGCGAGGAAGTCGCGGTTGTTGCCGGCGTAGGCCATCTGGCCCTGACCCAGCGAGCGGGTCATGCCGGCGCACACGGCGGCCCGCGCGGCCTCGCGGGCGTTGCCCAGCGAAGGCAGGAGGATGCCCAGCAACAGCGCGATGATCGCGATCACCACCAGCAGTTCGATCAGCGTGAATCCACGATACCTCTTCATGACACGCTCCCCTGGAGGCCTACTTCTGCACCTGGATCCGACCCGTTCCGCGGTCCAGCACCGCTCTGGGCTCGACCTGCACCGCGTTGAGCGCGGCAAGGTCGCGCTCGATGACGAACCACTCGCCGTTGCGCTGTTCCACGCGGACCAGCGAGAGCCGCTTCGTCTTTTCGTTCATCCCGGGCACCATGGCGTTCCCGCCGGGCCCGATCTTCACCGTGAACAGCTCGCCCGTCTCCACGTCGGCCATCTGGACCGAGTCGCGGATCTCGACCTTCGGGCCGCGCATCGTGGTGATGTACAGCGACACACCGAGCGCGGCGAAGCACGCGACGACCAGGACGATCTGCCAGGGCTTTGCTCGACGGTCCATGCTCGACATCCTGAAACCGCACCCGACTTGGTGCCGAGTATAGCGACCCGAACCGCTCCCGTTCGCCGGGGCGCACACAAAGTTCTGGTTCCGGCCCGGCTTCCCGCCCCGCCCGTCCTAACCCACACCACCATCGAAGGATAGGTCGCCCGGGGAACCCCCTATCATGACACCGAGCCGACCCGTGCGGATCATCCTGACCAACCCCCGAGGATTCTGCGCCGGCGTTCGCATGGCGGTGGATGTGGTCGACCAGGTCGTCGACCTTTTCCCCGGCGAAACGATCTACGTTTACCACGAGATCGTTCACAACAAGCACGTCGTGGGCCGGTTCTCGGACCGCGGCGTGATCTTTGTCGATGACGTGAACGAGGTGCCCGAAGGACGCATCGTCGTCTTCTCGGCGCACGGCATCAGCCCCGAGGTCCGTCGCGCCGCCGCGGCCCGCCGGCTGACCGCCATCGACGCCACGTGCCCGCTCGTGACCAAGGTTCACTCCGAAGCGATCCGGTATGCCCGACAGGGGCTGCAGATCCTGCTCATCGGGCACGCGGACCACCAGGAGGTCATCGGGACGCGCGGCGAGGCGCCTGATGCGATCCAGGTGGTCGAATCGCCGGAGGACATTCCGAAGCTCCGGATTCGCGACCCCGAGCGCCTGGTGTACCTGACTCAGACCACGCTCTCGACGGATGACGCCGCGATCATCATCGACGCCCTCAAGGCGGCCTTTCCCGCTCTCAAGGACCCGCCGTCGAGCGATATCTGCTACGCGACGACCAACCGTCAGCACGCGGTGCGGCGGCTGGCCCCCGGGTGCGACGTTGTGCTGGTTGTCGGGTCGAAGAACTCGTCCAACTCGGTGCGCCTGACCGAGATCTCGCGCAACGTCGGGACGCCCGCCTTTCTGCTCGACGACGCGGGCGAACTCAAGGACGAGTGGTTCAGGGCCAAGACCGCGGGCGCCGAGGTGTCGGTGCTCCTCACGGCCGGCGCATCGGCCCCGGAGGACCTGGTCGCCGCGATCTGCCGCGAGTTGCTGGGCCGCTACGGCGGGGCCATCGAGCAGCGCGACATCTTCGACGAGGATGTCGAGTTCGCGTTGCCCGTCGCGCTGCGGCGGATCATGTCGGAGCGCGGCATGGATCGCGCCGAGCGGACGGTGCACCTGGGCAAGCCGGTCGTGACGGCGGAGTTGTACGGCGCGGTGCCGTTGACCGTGAGCGCTCCCGCCCGGTGAATCGCGGTGTCACGCGATCGGCTTGAGGGCGTGGCTCTTGATGAGGCATGTCAACCGCCGCCCGGGCGCTATCCCGAGCGTGTGGACGCTCTTGACGCTGACCTCGGCGATGATCGGCGCGCCGATGTCGATCGCGACCATCGCGCACCGTTCGTGCGTGGAGACTCGCGTGACCACGCCCTCGACCTGGTTCTGAATGGATACCGACGAGACCGGACCGGTCGCCAGCGCGATATCCCAGGGCTGAAGCGACAGGTGCACCGCACGGCCCGCCGGCCCGGTCGTCAGCGGCGCGGCGAGCGTCACCCGCGTCGCGCTGTCGAACGCGAGGTGTGAAACACCGTCCGCCGGGGCGTGAGAGACGACACGCATCGCCAGGACGTTGGTCAGGCCGCGCCCGTACAACGCGCCCAGCACGCCGGGGTCGTGCACCAGGTCGCCGAACTCGCCCTGCCCGAGTGTGCGTCCCCGGTCCACGACCACGACTCGATCGGTCAGGCGCAGGATCTCCGCCAGATCATGGCTGACGTACACCATGGGCACGGGAGCGGCACGCTGCACCCGCTCGAGGAAAGGGAGGATCTGGCCGCGCAGTTGATTGTCGAGCGAAGCGAGCGGCTCATCGAGCAGGAGGAGCCGAGCGCCGCTCAGGAGCGCGCGTCCGAGCGCGACGCGCTGGCGCTGGCCGCCGGAGATGTCCCGCGGACGCCGGGCGAGGAGCGGCCCGATCTCGAGCA
>CAZMPE010000358.1:0-3320 GCA_964567955.1 uncultured Phycisphaeraceae bacterium
ACCAGGAGTCGCTGACCGACCCGTCGTACTCGGGGCAGAGCCTGGTCGCGACGTTCCCGATGATCGGGAACTTCGGGGTGAACGGGGTCGACGTCGAGTCGCAGAAGCTGCAGGTGTCGGGCTTCGTGGTGCGCGAGCTGGCGCGCCGGCACTCGAACTACCGCGCGGACTCGGACCTGAGTTCGTACCTGGCGAGCCAGGGTGTGCTGGGGCTCGAGGGCGTGGACACGCGGGCGCTGACGCGGCGGCTGCGCGCGACGGGCGTCATGTCGGGCGCGCTGACCGATCGGGCGGACCTGACCGACGCGGACCTGGTGAAGATGGCGAAGGATGCGCCGTCGATGGCGGGGCAGAATCTTGTGCCCGCGGTCGGGTGCACCTCGAACCAGACATGGACCGAGACGCTCGGTGACTGGTCGCCGCGCAAGGCGGGCGGCGGCGCGGCGAAGGCGCGCGTGCTGGCGTTCGACTGCGGCGCGAAGCGGAACATCCTGCGGAACCTGACCGATCGCGGGTGCGCGGTGACGGTGGTGCCGCACGACACGCCGGCGTCGGAGGTGCGGGCGCGGTTCGCGCGGGGCGAGATCGACGGCGTCTTTGTCTCGAACGGGCCGGGCGACCCCGCCGCGGTGGAGCGGACCATCGAGACGCTGCGCGAGCTGGTGGGCGGGAAGGCATCGGAAGCGATCCCGACTTTCGGGATCTGCCTCGGGCACCAGCTGCTGTCGCTCGCGATCGGGGCGTCGACGTTCAAGCTGAAGTTCGGGCATCGCGGCGTGAACCAGCCGGTGCTCAACGGGATGACGGGGCGTGTGGAGATCACGAGCCAGAATCACGGCTTCGCGGTCGATCCGGAATCGCTCAAGAAGGCGGGGGGCGAGCCCACGCACGTCAACTTGAATGACTCCACGCTGGCGGGTTTCCGGATGACGGACCGGCCGGTGTTCGCGGTGCAGCACCATCCGGAAGCGTCGCCGGGGCCGCATGATTCGTCGTACCTGTTCGACGCGTTCGTGCAGATGATGGCGGATCGCCAGCCGCCATCGCGCTCGACGATGCTCGCCGGCGCGCGCTGAGCGCCGCCGGACCGTTGAGATACCCCATCTTCACATCGAGCGCCTTGCGCCGTCACGGGTTGAGTCCGCATACTCGCGGGCGGGCCGCATCGGGCAAAAACATCGGTGCGGTGTCTGGATTCCCTCGTGTCGTCGGCTACATTCGAAGGACCGGTCCGCGTTTGCGGCCGGTGCGCCGTTGTCGACGACGGACCCGCGCGGTGGGCGTTCTGTTGGCTCTCCGGTCGGTGTTCTTGTCGACAGGCGGGATGAAGGGGCTGGGCTTTGTCGGGAACCGTTCCCGTGTTTCGGGGTAATAGGAGTTCATCGGCTCCACGCCTGGGGGCCGCGTCTTGCCCGATCCGCGCCGTGACCCCGGGGCCGGCGTTTGGAGGGCTCCAACCGGGGCTGTGACGGTCAAAGCGTCTCGTTTCTTACGGATCGCCGTTCTTTTCTTAGAGGAGTGTTTCATGAAGACGAAGGTTCTTGCCGCATGTACTTGCCTGGCGATGTTTGCGGTCGCCGGCACCACCAGCACCGTGCTCGCCGGCCCGACGAAGACCCGTCCGGTCGCCAGCACGCAGCCGCGCGCCACGAAGAATGTGAAGCCCCAGCCGCGCCTCCAGCAGGCCGGTCAGCGGGTTCACGCGCTGCGGATGGCGAAGTTTGTCAAGGTGAACGGGAAGATCGTCCTGACGACGCCGTGGATCGACATGCCGACGAACGTGGGCGACACGGACTTCCAGTCGGCGTTCGACTGCTACGAGGGCGACACGCTCGGCGTGCCGACCGGCTTCAACGCCGGCGGTTGCTCGATCAACCCGCCGGGCGCCCCGGACAGCCGTTGGTTCTTCGGGACCGGCTACGTCCAGCCCCGCGCGTTCGCGGACATGACCCTCGGCCCGGGCTTCAACGGCACGGACGCGGGCCGTCTCTCGTTTGCGTGGAATCCGCCCGCCGGCAGCTTCCAGACGACGGTGGCGGTTTCGACGTACGAGGACTTCGGCACGTGCCCGACGTTCCCCGCGACGCCGGGGTTCATCGACGGCGTGCTCCTGGACTTCGGTCCGCAGACGGGCGGCGCCGGCTACTTCTTCGCCGACGAGGTGATCGGGACTGGCCCGATGCCGCTCTTCCTTGGTCTGCCGGCCGACGGCAGCGGCGCGTACGAGATCGAGCTGTTCATGGACGTGGCCGGGACCATGCTCCAGACGGCCGACTCGACGCAGCCCATGCTCTGGGGCACGGGCGAGGACGAGACCCCTCCGGACGGTCGCATCGGCACGCAGATGGTGAACGAGTGGCAGGATGACACCGCTCCGTTCGGCGGCGCGTACGGCGCCGAGTGCTACCCGGCGGCCTTCGCGGGCATCTGCCCGGCCGAACTGGGCGCGATGATGAAGTTCTACGCCAAGCCCGGCGCGGCGGCGTGCTACCCGGACTGCAACGGCGACCTCGCGCTGAACCTGGCCGACTTCGGCTGCTTCCAGACCAAGTTCGCCCTGCAGGATCCGTACGCCGACTGCAACGGCGACACCGTCCTGAACCTGGCCGACTTCGGCTGCTTCCAGACCAAGTTCGCCCTCGGCTGCCCGTAAGTCGATCGGCTTTGTGAACACTCTCTTGAGCCCCGGGCCCCTCGGCCCGGGGCTTTTCTTTCGTCTGATGTTCACGGCGCGCGCCGAGCCAAAGATGTGGTGTGGACGTCTCGGCGCATGAACGGCGGATCTGGCGGCTGGCGTGGCTGCTCATGGGTGACGCCGCGGCGGCGGCGGGGCTGATCGACCGCGTGCTGCGGGCGCAGCCGGACCCGGGATCGATCGAGCCGGGTCGGCTGGACCGGCTGGTGATCCTGCACGCGCGCGAGGCGGCGCGGGAGCGCGGCACGCCGCGCGGGTCGGGCGAGGTCCCGCCGGGCGAGGCCGGCCGCCTCTTCGCGGCGTCGCTCAAACTCGAGCCGCAGCCGCAGGAGGCGTGGGTGCTGGCGCGGATCGACGAAGTGGACGAACTGCACATGAGCCGCGCGATGGACTGCTCGAAGACCGCGGCGCGGAATCATCTCGGCGCGGCGGACGAGGCGCTCAAGCGAGCGCTGGGCGACGGCCTGGACGAGGCGATCCGGGCGCTGCGGAAGCACGCGGACGGGCTGGACCCGGTGCCGATCATCGCGGCGCACCGTGAGCGGCGCCAGGAAGCACGCCGCCGGCGGGCGGTGATCGTGGCCGGCGTCGCGCTGATCGTGGTGTCGGCGGCGATCGTGGCGGG
>CAZMPE010000359.1:0-1651 GCA_964567955.1 uncultured Phycisphaeraceae bacterium
AAGGAGAAGCCGGTGAGAAGGAAGACCAGCTTCATGCGGAGGCGCATGCCGCCAAGGACGCCGCCGGGACGCTGGGCGCGTCCCCGGTGGAATGGGACCTGAGCGGGCGGCGGACCGGGCTCCGGCGGAATCTCGGTCATGGCGCTCCCTGGAGGCTCGTACACTGGGCTTGTGGCGGCGGGCAGAAGATCGTTCGATGGCGAGGGGCACGTGGCAAGGGGCCCGTCCGGATCCTCCATGGCCGGGCCGGGCCGGGCGGTTTCGGCCCGGCGAGCGGCCTGCGAGCGGCTGATCCGTCAGGCGCGGCTGTTCCCGGAGTTCGAACTGCACCCGCTGGACACGGCCGGGCTGGATGCCAGGGACGGGGCGCTCGCCCACGCCATCTACGACGCCGGCATCCGGCGATGGCTGACGCTCGAAGCGGTTCTTGACCATTCGCTCAGGACGCCCCTGCACCTTGTCGAACCGGCGCTGCAGGGCGTGCTGCTGGCCGGGGCCGCCCAGCTCCTGTTCCTGGAGCGAATCCCCGATCACGCGGCGATCGACGAATCGGTCGAACTGGCGAAGGAACTGGTGCGACCCGGAGCAGCCGGAATTGTGAATGCGGTTCTTCGGGCGACGGCGCGCCTGCGGTTGGGGGTCCGGGAGCGGGCGACAGGCGGTCGTGACGACCTGCCCTTGTCGGACGGGCGGTCGCTGGGCTTGACCGCGGCGGTGCTGCCGGAAGAGGAGATCCTGCGGACGGCCGTCGCGACTTCCCATCCCGCGTGGCTCGTTCAGCGTTGGGCGGCGCGGGGGTCGCTCAAGCAGGCGCAGGAGTTGGCCGCGCACAGCCTAGTCAGCGCTCCCGTCATCCTGAACACGGCGCACGCGACGGGCGGCGCGCCGACGGCGGCGGCGGCGCATGAGATTCCCGGCCATCATGTGTTCACTGGCGACCGCGCGGAACTGCTCGGCCTGCTCGAGTCGCGCCGGGACGTGTGGGTTCAGGACCCCGGTTCATCGCGCGCGGTGACCCATGTGAAGGGGATCGCGTGGGAGGCCCAGCCTGCGACCATCGTGGATCTGTGCGCCGGGATGGGGACCAAGACCCGACAGCTCAGCGCCTTCTTCCCATCGTCGCGGATCATCGCGACGGATGTTGACGGCGCCCGGCGCCGGACGCTGGAGCAGGTCTTTGCGGGGTGCGCGAACGTCGGGGTCGTTCCCTTCAACGGGGTGCGGGGCCGCTGCCCCGAGGGGGCCGACCTGATGCTGCTCGACGTTCCGTGCTCGAACACCGGCGTGTTGGCACGCCGTCCCGAGGCGAAGTACCGCTGCCACGAGGAACAGTTCCGACATGTCGTCGACCTTCAGCGGCGGATCGTCACCGAAGCGATCCCGCTGCTCGCGCCAAACGGACGCGTCGTCTACTCGACCTGCAGCATTGATCGGGACGAGAACGAGGACCAGAGCCGGTGGATCGCGGCGACCTTCGGGATGCGCCTGATCGCCGAGTGGTCCGAGGAGGCGCGGGGTCTGCCCGGCGGACCGGCGACGGCGTACTCGGACGGCTCGTACGCCGCGGTGCTCGCCCGAGCGTGATGGATGGGTGTACCATCGAGGATCGGACCCCCGGGGTGTGATCCGGCGTCGACCGGGTCACGGGGGT
>CAZMPE010000359.1:1661-3319 GCA_964567955.1 uncultured Phycisphaeraceae bacterium
CCGAAGGCGGGCCGAACGGGCGAGTTCCACGCGATGTTGACCGTTTCGCCGAGAGCGTCGATGAACCTGCTTGACATCCTTTCACCCGAGTGCATCAAGGCGCCGCTGGCGTCCGACGACAAGAAGGCCGTCATTGAGGAACTGGTCGACTGCCTCGCGGCGGCCGGCCACGTGCCCGACGCGGCGGCCCTCAAGGAAGCGGTCTGGGTCCGTGAGCTGACCCGGACGACCGGGATCGGACACGGGCTGGCCATTCCGCACGGCAAGTGCGCCGGGATGCCGCGGCTCGCGATGGCGATCGGTCGCCCCGCCAAGCCGATGGACTTCCAGGCGATCGACGGGCAGCCGGTGCGGCTGGTGGTGCTGCTCGCGAGCCCGCCGGACCGGACGAGCGACCACATCCAGGCGTTGGCGCGGGTGAGCCGCCTGATGACGATGGACAAGTTCCGCGAGCAGGTGTACTCGGCGCAGTCCGCGTCGGACATCTTCGGGCTGCTCAAGGCGCAGGAAGCGGGCGCCTGACCGGCGCGCCGGCGGGGGCGTGCGGATGGGATCATCGGCCACCGAGTGCGCCACGCTGATCGAACGTGATCTGGAGGAATCGACGCGGGCGCCCGGACTGCCGCCGCCGCTGATCGAGGCCATCCGGTACGCGGTGCTCGGGGGCGGCAAGCGGCTGCGGCCGCTGCTGGCGTGGCACTCCTGCGTGGCGGCGGGCGGGACGGGCGAGCGGGCGCTCGCCGCGGCGACGGCGGTCGAGTTCATCCATGCGTTCAGCCTGGTGCACGACGACCTGCCCGCGATCGACAACGATGATCTTCGGCGCGGAAGACCCACCTTGCACGTGCACGCGGGCGAGGCGATGGCGATTCTCGCGGGCGATGCGCTGATGTCCCTGGCGTTTGAGATGCTGGTGCGACGGGCGGCGGATCCGGCTCTGGGCGCGGCGATGGTGAAGGAACTGGCCGGCGCCACGACCGGGATGATCGCCGGGCAGGTGGATGACACGCTCGGCGCCGACGGCGGTGAAGCGGCGTCCGCGGCGGCGAGGCTGGAGTCCATCCACCGCAACAAGACCGGGGCGTTGATCCGTGCCGCGTGCCGGATGGGGGCGATGAGCGCCGGCGCCGTGCCCGACCGGACGCTGTCGGCGGTGACGGCCTATGGGGAGGCGGTCGGGCTGCTGTTCCAGATCGTGGACGACCTGCTGGACGTGGAGCACACGAGCGAACAAACGGGGAAGCGCACCCGTAAGGACGCCGGGGCGGGGAAGCTGACCTACCCGTCGGTGCTCGGCGTGGAGGGCTCCCGCCGTGAAGCCGAGCGGCTCCGGAGGGCGGCGCACGAGGCGCTCGACGTTTTCGGGCCTGAAGGCGACGGCTTGCGCGGTTTGTGCGACCGGATAGCGTCGCGGAGCAGCTAGGACTACCCTTCCCCGACACCCACGCCATGAAGGACGAGCCGACCATTCTGCCGACGATCCAGGGACCGGCCGACCTTCGGCGCCTGCCCATCGAGAAACTGCCGCGGGTCGCACGCGAAATCCGCGCGGCGATCTGCGACCAGGTCGCGAGCACCGGCGGCCACCTGGCTCCGAATCTGGGCGTGGTCGAGCTCACGATCGCCCTCCACTACGTCTTCGATTTCTCGTACGACCG
>CAZMPE010000360.1:0-3319 GCA_964567955.1 uncultured Phycisphaeraceae bacterium
ATCACGAGGCCACCGGGGATCGTCTGCCAGGCGCTGGCGCCGGGCGAAAGGCGCTTGATCGCGTGGCCCTGCGTCGTCGCCCAGATGGTGCCGTCCGGCGCGACCGAGACCGACCGCAGCGGCTCGGTCTCGATGCCCGCCCAGAAGGAGTCGACGCGCACGGGGCGCGCGGTGCACTCGTCGGTGTAGCCCTGGATCTTGTGGAGGAAGATGTAGGCCAGCTCCTTGTGCAGGAGCAGGTCGTTGGGGTTCGCGGGGATCCCCTCGTCGCGCATCAGGTTGACGCCCGCGCGGACCCAGTGCCAGCGTTCGGAGAGGGTCTGCGTACTGACGGAGATGTTGTAGGCCATGTTCCAGGCGTGGAAGGCCCAGACCTGTGGGAAGCGGGGCTGGAGCTTGGTGATCGCGGCGGAGAGGTCGATGGCCTCGTGGAAGCGTCCCGCCTCCTTGAGGGCGTTGGCGCGGATCCAGAGCCAGTTCACGAAGAAGCCGCGGAAGGCGCCCATGGCGATGCCGAGGGCGACCTGGGGAGGGTCGTTGTCGGCGGCGCGGTCGGTGTACCCGAGCTTGGCGCGGCCGGAGAGGCCGTCGAGGAAGAGGGCGACGCCGCCCGATGCGCCGAGGCTCATCAGGAGGACGATCGCCGCGATGATCTGGACCCGGGTGTCTCGCTGCATGTCCGGCCCTTGTGTGTGCTACTGCCCGGAGTACGTCGCCAGTTCGCGCTTTCGGAAGATCGCCACGCCGAGCCCGTAGAGCACGAGCGAGCAGACGGCGAGGACCGTCGTCCCCCAGGCCACGGCGCTCCACGGCAGGAGCCGCCCCTCGACCAGTCGTTCCGTCGGTTTGAGTTCGGAATAGACGCGGAACATCCACGCGACGACGCGCCCGATGGCGAGGATGAGCACCTTGACCGGCTGGATCTTCCCGGAGTCGGTGACGGTCGTGTAGATCTCCAGCGACTGGTCCAGGAACCCGGCGCCCTCCGCGGCCATGAAGGTCGCGAAGGCGACGAGGCAGGCGACGGGGAAGCTGAGGAACGTCGCCGCGGTGACCGCGAGCATGGCGAGGAAGGCGAGCTTGATCCAGAGCACGGCCATGACGCGGAGGTAGTTCATCCGGTAGCTGCCGACGGCGTAGGAAAGCTCGAGGCCGTTGGGCGGGAAGGTGATGGTCCGCGGGTTGATGCGGCCCAGTTCCATATCGGCGTTGGCCACGAGCAGCTCGACGCGGCCGTTCTCGTCGATGACGTTCGGGACGAGGTGGAGGGTGTGGAAGACGTCCAGGCCGACTTCCTGGACGGGCTGGGGCTCATCGCCGAACATGAACGAGATGCGGAAGAGTTCGCTGGGCAGGTTGGTGCCCGACTGGATCTTGTAGCGGAGCGTGAGGGGCACGCCGAGGCGCTTGGCCGCGCCGAGCCCGCGGAAGACGTAGACCTCCTGGCTGCCCGGCTCGATGGAGCGGTAGGCCTGCATGTAGTTCTTGAAGAGATCGGAGCGGACCTTGCGGTAGGTGGCGTCGTCCTCGGCGAAGCGTTCGTTTCCGGGCGAGAGGCGTGCGTTGGCGATGTACTCCTTGACCCAGTTGAGGAATGCCTCGTCGCTTTCGGTGATGGGGGCATCGGGTTCGACGCTCTCTCGGGCGACGAGGATCTGGGACTCGAGGATGAATCGGTCCTCGGTGAGTTCCTGCGGGGCGTTGAGGCTGGTGCGCATCTCGCCGAGCGCGGGCTGCTGGCGGAGGTGCTCGGTGAAGAGGAAGACGCCCGCGGCGCTGACGGCGAGGAGGGCCCCGGCCAGCGAGACGACGCCGAGCCACTTGCCCAGGACGTACTGCCAGGACGCCAGATCTGCTTGTCGCGCTGCTCGAAGGCGACGGTCGCCACGGCGAAGAAGAGCGTCAGGATCGCGATGATCCAGAACGTGCCGCTGGTTCCGTATTGCAGGAACGACTGGACGCGGTACCGCAGCGGCGAGTTCTCGTTGAGCAGGTCGGGCAGGGCGGCGAGGGCGAAGACGAGCAGGACGATGAAGACCAGGGAGATCTTCATCCGCACGGCCTCGGCCAGGACGTTGCGTGCGATGGCGAAGATCGGCCCCGGCCCGCTGAGCAGCACGCGGAGACCCTGCATGATCGCGGTGAACGCGGCGGCGAGGGCCGCGACGCCCATCAGGAGCCGCGAGAGGCCGGGCATGCCGATGACCGGGAGGGAGAGTGGCCAGGCGACGAAGACGACGGCGCCGATCAGGAACAGGTAGGTGAGGCCGAGCCCGAGCCAGACGACGGCGAGGGCGACGAGCGTGACGAGGCCGATGCCGACGGCGACGGCGGTGGGGTCCGCGCTGCGGCTGAGGACCTCGTTGGTGATGCGCTGCGCGGCGGCGATGGCGGAGGCGGCTTCCGGCGTCTCGGGGGCGAAGGGGACGGCGGCGGGGGCGGGCGCGGTCTCGGGTGCGCTGACGACGACGAGGTACGTGACCAGGCCGCCGACGGCGAGCAGCGCGAGCAGCGCGGAGGCGACGATCTTGAAGAGCGTCGACTTCTGCAGCCGGTCGGCGCGCGCGAGTTTCTCGCCGAGGTTCACCGCGGGCGCTCCGGCTTTTCGTCATCGTCGAGGAGTGAATCGACGACCGAGCGGTCGACCTCTTCGGTGTCGATCGGGGCCCGCGGGGCGGCGGGCTGGTGGGGCGGCGGCGCGGGGCGCGGCTTTTCGCCGGCGAGCAGCGAACCGATGACGCCAGCGTCGGGGCCGGTCGGGGTCGCTTCGGGCTCAACGCGGGCGGGCGCGGGCTCCTCGTGCGCGGCCCGGGTGAGCCGCTCGATCAGGTGCTCGCCGCCTTCATCCGGGGCGCGCAGGAAGGCCGCGGTCGCGCCGCCGTGGTGGGCGCCCGAGGTTTCGACCCGCTCGGCGCGGGCCTCCTCGACGATGCGGACGAAGAGCTCTTCGAGCTTCTGGCGCGGGCGGGCGACCTTCAGGATGGACTTCTCGCCGTTGGAGCGCGACCGGACGACGCGGTCGATTTCCTCGACGGTGTCGTCGTCGAGCAGGTCGGTCTCGATGGCGGTGCGGCTGGGGCTCTCGAGCAGGGTCTCGCAGGTGCCCTCGGCGCGGATGCGCCCGCCGTACAGGATGATCATGCGGTCGACGCAGTCCTCGACGTCGGCGAGGAGGTGGCTGGAGAGCAGGACCGTCTTGCCGCGCCGGCCGAGCTCGAGGATGAGGTCCTTGATCTGCCGTGTGCCGATGGGGTCGAGGCCGGTGGTGGGCTCGTCGAGGATGAGGAGGTCGGGGTCGTTGATGAGGGCCTGGGCGATG
>CAZMPE010000361.1:0-3312 GCA_964567955.1 uncultured Phycisphaeraceae bacterium
ATCGGCGGCGATATCGCGCTGATGACCGGGATCGCGAAGGCGGTGCTGGCGCTCGGGGCCGAGGACAGGGCGTACATCGGCGCGTTCACGGAGGGTTGGGAGGAGGCACGCCGGGCGATCGAGGGAACGACATGGGAACAGATCGAGCGCGAGAGCGGGGTTGAACGCGCGGCGATCGAGGGGCTGGGAGCGCGGTACGCGAAGTCGGAGCGGACGGTGTTCTGCTGGACGATGGGGATCACGCACCACGAGCACGGGGTGCGGAACGTGCAGGCGATCGCGAACCTGGCGATGCTGCGCGGGATGCTGGGGAAGCCGGGGGCGGGGCTGCTGCCGCTGCGGGGGCACTCGAACGTGCAGGGGATCGGATCGATGGGCGCGGCGCCGGGTCTGAAGCGGCACATCTTCAAGGCGATGCAGGAGCGGTTCGGGGTGGAGCTGCCGACGACGCCGGGGATGGACACGCTGGCGTGCGTGAGGCGGGCGGCGGAGGGGAAGGTCGGGTTCGCCTGGCACCTCGGGGGCAACCTGTACGGGTCGTGCCCCGATGCGGCGGCGGCGTCGGGCGCGCTGCGGAAGATCGGGACGACGGTGTACCTGAGCACGACGCTGAACACGGGGCATGTGCATGGGCGCGGGCGGACGTCGATCATCCTGCCGGTGCGGGCGCGGGACGAGGAGACGCAGGCGACGACGCAGGAGTCGATGTTCAACTTCGTGCGCCTCAGCGACGGCGGAAGGGCGCGCCTGGATGGGCCGCGCAGCGAGGTCGAGGTGATCGCGACGATCGCGCGGCGGGTGCTGGGGGGGGGCGGGCCGGTGGACTTTTCGGCGCTCGAGAACCACGCGACGATCCGCGAGGCGATCGGGGCGGTGATCCCCGGGTACGAGCCGCTGGCGACGATCGATTCGACGCGGCGGGAGTTTCACATCGACGGGCGGACCTTCCACGTGCCGAAGTTCAAGACGGAGAGCGGGCGGGCGCGGTTCCACCCGGTGGCGCTGCCGGGGCTGAAGGGGGCGGGCGCGGGCGAGCTGCGGCTGATGACGATCCGGTCGGAGGGGCAGTTCAACACGGTGGTGTACGAGGACGAGGACATCTACCGCGGCCAGGACCGGCGGGACGTGATCATGATGAACGCGGCGGACATCGCGCGGCTGGGGCTGAGCGTCGATGACCGCGTGACGGTGCGGAGCAGCGCGGGGGAGATGCGCGAGGTGCTGGTGCGGACGCTGGATATCCGGGAAGGGAACGCGGCGATGTACTACCCCGAGGCCAATGCGCTGGTGCCGGCGGCGGAGGACGAGCAGTCGCGGACGCCGGCGTTCAAGAGCGTGGCGATCCGGGTGGAGCGGTCGCGGAGGCTTGCCGTGGTGCGTTAGCGGGCCGCGCGTCTGATGAGCTGAGTGAACAGATTGACGCCGAGCTCGGGGTTGGCGGTGCGTTCGGGGTGCCACTGGACGCCGACGTAGAAGGGCCGGAGGCGGTCGGTGACGGCCTCGATGACGCCGTCATCGGCGCGTGCGGCGACGGCGAGGCCGCCGGGGTCGGTGATGGCCTGGTGGTGATTGCTGGCGACGGGGCCGGGGACGAGGATGAGCGGGCAGGGTTCGGCGTCGGGGATGATCGGGTGATCGGCGTTCTTGTGTCGATCGGCGGTGGCGATGGTCTCGGGCATGTGCTGATTGAGGACGCCGCCGGCGTGCATGGCCATGAGCTGCATGCCGAGGCAGATGCCGAGGACGGGTGTCGCGGGCGCGGCCTCGCGGAGCGCGTCGAGGAGGGCGAGTTCGTAGGCCTGGCGGTCGGCGTGGACGGGGTTTGCCTGCGGGTGCGTCTTTGAGCCGAACGAGTCCATGCGGACATCCGCGCCGCCGCTGAAGACGACGGCGGAACAGAGCCGGGCGTGGTCGTGGGCGAGCGCGGCGATGGGCGGGAGGAGGACGGGGAGGCCGCCGGCCTCGGCGACGCGTCGCGCGTAGGCGAGGGAGAGTTCGGCGCGCGGGCCCTTGGGCTGTTCGGAGACGTCGGTGGTGATCCCGATGAGCGGCTTCACGGCGTGCATCTTACTCGGACATTCGACGTAGACTCGTGGGATGTCACGGACGGGAGTGGTAGTGGCGCTGTTGGTCGCGGTCCTGCTGCTGGGCGCTGCGTACCTGCTGCTGGGCGGTGAGGAGGCGGGTGCGCCGGGCGGGCCGCTGCTGGACGTTGAGCCGTCGCGGGTGGTCGAGCTCGAGGTGGCGCACGCGGACGGGAGGCGTGAGCGGGCGCGGCGCGGATCGGACGCGGCGAGCTGGACGGTGGAGGCGCGGCCCCGGGCGGGAGAATGGGGGCAGGGCTGGCCGGCCGGTGCATCGCATGTGCGGGCGGCGCTGCGTCTGCTTTCGACGCTGGAGGGGGAGCCAGTGCCGTCGTCCGGCACGATGGGCGAGGGCGCGGTGACCGTGCGGTTGAGGCTCGAGGACGGGTCGGAGCGGGCGCTGACGCTGGGCGTGCAGGCGATCGCGGGGCGCGTCATGGCGCGCCGGACGGATGTGGCGCGCGGGCGGCTGGTGTGGGTGACGGCGGACCTTGCCGACGCGTTCGCGAAGTCGGGGCTGATGCCCTGGCGGGTGGCGTCGGCCTTGCCCGAACTCGGGGAGACGATCTCGCGGATCCGGCTGACGGGGGCGGGGGGCGCGGTATCGCTTGGAAGGAACCTGGGGAAATGGGGCGTGCGCGAGCCGCTGGTTGCGCCGGCGAACGAGGCGGCGGTGCGGAAGCTGCTGGCGGGGCTGGGCAAGCTGCGGATCGTGGACTTTCTGGACGGGGTCGGGCTGATCGAGGAGTCGCGGCCGCTGGCGACGGCGGAGTTTGAGAGCGACGTGCGCGAGGAGGGGGCCGCGCGGGTCGTGCGCCTGACCATGCGGGTGCTGCAGCAGTCGGACTTCGGCGGGGGCGGGATCGTCGTGTCGGTGACACGGGACGCGGGGGACTGGAGCGAGCCGGTGTCGTACATGGTGGCGGTCGCGGCGGAATCGCTGACGGCGCTCGTGAGCGACCCGGCGGTGTACATCTCGCGCACGTCGGTCGTGACGCCGCAGACTGACGTGGGCGGCGTCGAGGTGACTGTGCCGGGGCGTGAGGCGCGCGTGTTCACACGGACGATCGACGGGTGGAGCACGGGCGGTGCGCCGGCGGCTGACGGGCGGGCGCTTGAGAGCCTGCTGCAGGCGCTGCACTCGGCGGAGTGCGAGAGTATCGAGGTTCTTGCGTCGGAATCGGCGAGTGAGGGAGTGACGCTCGCGTTGAAGAGCCTCGGGGGCACG
>CAZMPE010000362.1:0-3304 GCA_964567955.1 uncultured Phycisphaeraceae bacterium
CGCCCGTGACGATCGCGCAGACGTGCCCGGGCTTGCGGAGGGCGTCGGCCATGACCTCGGCGTGCTCGGGCTCGTCGTCGACGATGAGGACCTGGGCCGCGAGCTTGTCCCGGGATTCGGTCATGGCGGCGAAGTTTATCGCGCTCCCGCGCCGACGCCGTTGAGCCGCCAGGCGGCGCAGAGCGCGATCGCCACGGCGTCGGCGACGTCCGGCGGCTCCGGGCGTGCGTCGAGGCGGAGGTGCGTGCGGACGGCCTCCTGCATCTGTTCCTTGCTCGCGTGCCCGTGCCCGGTCATGAACTTCTTGATCTCGTTGGGCTTGAACTCGACGAGGCGGAGGCCGGCGCGCCGGATGCCCATGAGGATGACGCCGCGGGCGTGGGCCATGGCGATGGCGGTGGCCGGGTGCTTGTGGTGGGCGAAGAGTGCCTCGACGGCGACGGCTTCGGGGGCGAGACGCTCGATCAGGGCGCGGGCGTCCTGGTCGAGTTCATGCAGGCGGTCGGCGACGGGCGTCTCGGACCCGCCGCCCAGGCGGAAGACACCGGCCTCGACAAGCGCCGGCTGCCCGCCCGGCCCCTCGACGCACGCGTAGCCGGTGATCCGGAGGCCGGGGTCGATTCCGAGGATGCGCACCGTCGTCTCCGGAGGGGGGTGGTCAGCGGTTCGCGTAGTTCTTCATCCAGTGCACGATGGTCTTGGCGAGCACGTCGGCCTCGATGTTGCATCGGTCGCCGGGCTTGAGCGACGCGAGCGTCGTGCGCTGGAGCGTCTCGGGGATCAGCGCGACCTCGATCGTGCCGGCCTTCGGGTCGACCGCGGCGAGCGTGAGTGAGACGCCGTCGAGGCAGACCGAGCCCTTGGGCACCATGTACTCCATGAGCGCGGCCGGGGGACGCACCGCGACGCGCCAGTCCGCGCCGGTCCGGACCGACTCGACCACGCCGACGCCGTCGACGTGACCCTGGACGATGTGCCCGCCCATCAAGTCGGAGGCCATGAGCGAGGATTCGAGATTCACCCTTGAGCCCTCGGCGAGGGCGCCGAGAGTGGTCTTGGAGAGCGTCTCGGCGATGACGTCAAAGGCCAGGGATTCGCCGTCGCCCGTGGCGGTCAGGCAGCAGCCGCTGATCGAGATTGAGTCGCCCGGGCGCCACCGGCGGTCCCACTGCTCGGGGTCGATCCGCAGCCGAACCCCCGAATCCGAGCGGGTCACGCCGCGAACCCGGCCCATTGCCTGCACCAGCCCGGTGAACATGGCTGTACTGTCGCATCCCGCCGGGGGAAGGCAAATGGGACCGGCAAAGGGGGCGTCGGCTTGACCGGGCGCGGCCCTGCCTCGATACTGGTCTTCCCCTGCAGGGACCCCCCCCTCCAGACGCTTTGTTCCCCCACCACCGCCGGCGATCCGAATCGGGCCGGATGAAATCGGGAGGCTTCGCCGGATGCTCACCAGACGCACGACCCCCAACGCCCGTCGTCCGCTTCCCGGCCGGCGTCTTCTGGCCCTTGTGGCCCTCGCCGCGGCGACGCTCGCGTTCCCCGTCGGTTGCGAGACGTCCGGGGCCGGGATGGGCCCCGCCCGTTCGCCCCAGGTCCGCCGCAAGGCATTCCCGATCGTTCACGAGGACTACCGGGCTCTCGGGTTCTCGCTCGACTGGGTGGGGTTCCCGACGGTGCTCGGCCGTCAGAAGATCGAGCACCTGGTGCTGAACGACGACATCGTCGCGACGCTCGAGGGCGGGAGCACGGTGACGGTGCTGTCGGCGACGAACGGCCAGGTCCGCTGGGCGGATCAGCTCTCGAACCGGCTCGGGCGGTTCGTGGGCCTGAACCGGGACGGGAACAAGATCTACGCCTCGGGCGAGAACGAGGTGTTCGTCCTCGACCTGACCACGGGCAACCTGCTCGACCGGCAGCGCTACGAAAAGATCGTCTCGACTCCGCCGGTGCAGTACGGGAACCTGCTCATCTACGGCGCGAGCGTGGGCGAGGTGCTGGCCCACATGATCATCAGCCGGATCGACGGCGTGAAGGTCTGGGGGCACGCGGTGGCCGGTTCCGTCACGCACAGCCCGGTGCTGATCGGGTCGGTGATCGGGGCCGTTTCGCAGGGGGGCGTGGTCGTCTTCCTCGACGCGGCAACCGGATCCGTCGTCGGCAGCAACCGGGTCTACAAGGGCCTGGCGACAGACCCGGTCGCCAGCGACAGCCTGATGTTCGTGGCGTGCCTGGACCAGTCGCTGTACGCCTTCAACCCGGTCGGCGGGTCGCTGGTCTGGCGGCAGCGGACCCCCGTGCCGCTGCGGCACCAGCCGACGGTTCGCGGCGGCACGTTGTACTGCGCCGTGGACGGGAACGGCCTGGTCGCGTTCGAGACCGGGACCGGCAACGTCATCTGGACGGCCAAGGGCGTGCTCGGCTCGGTGATCGGCGTGAGCCGCGGCCGGCTGGTGGTCTGGGACGGCGTGAACGCTTCGCTGCTGGACGCGAGCCGCGGCGACGTGATCGCGTCGGTGAAGCTGCCGAACGTGCGCTACCTGAAGATGGACCGGTTCGAAGAGGGCAACCTGTACGCGGTCAGCGAGTCCGGCGTGATCGCGAAGTTCGTGGCCCGATGAGCGCACCGGGCGCGCCCCGCGGTGGATGAGCATGCCCGACCTTGTTCCAGTCCGGCGTGCCCTGCTGAGCGTCAGCGACAAGACCGACCTCGTGCCGTTCGCGCGCACGCTGGTCGGGCTCGGCATCGAGATCGTCTCCACGGGCGGAACGGCCAAGGCGCTGGCCGACGCCGGCATCGGTGTGACGCCGATCGAGAAGCTGACGGGTTTCCCGGAGATCATGGGCGGACGCGTCAAGACGCTGCACCCGGCCGTGCACGGCGGCCTGCTGGGGGTGCGCGACGACCCGGCGCACGCGGCGGCGATGCAGCGGCACGGGATCACGCCGATCGACCTGGTGTGCATCAACCTCTACCCCTTTGAGCGGACGGTCTCGCAGCCCGGCGTCGCCGAGCACGAGGCGGTCGAGCAGATCGACATCGGCGGGCCGAGCATGATCCGGTCCGGCGCCAAGAACTTCGAGTGGGTGGCGGTGGTGACGTCGCCGTCGCAGTACGACCGGGTAGCGGGCGAGTTGAACGCCAACAAAGGGGCCACGGGCCGGGCGCTGCGGGCGAGCCTCGGCGCGGCGGCGTTTGCGCGCACCAGCGAGTACGACGCCGCGATCGCGTCGTTCCTGGGCCGGGCGAGGCCGGGCGACTTCGGCCAGGTGCTGCGGCTGGAGTACGTCAAGACGGACGAGC
>CAZMPE010000363.1:0-3287 GCA_964567955.1 uncultured Phycisphaeraceae bacterium
CATCTCGATCTTCTTGAGGCCCTGCCCCTGGCAGGCCTCGCAGCGCCCCCCGCCGCGCTTCGACTGAACGTTGAAGCTGAAACGACCCGGTTCGTAACCGCGGATCTTGGATTCCTTGGTCTGGGCGAAGACGCGACGGATGTCGTCAAAGATACCTGTGTACGTGGCCGGGTTGCTCCTGGGCGTCCGTCCGATCGGGGATTGATCGACCTCGATCACGCGGTCGATCTTGCTCAGGCCATTCACCTTCGTGTGCGCGCCGACCCGGACGCGAGCCCCGTTGAGGTGCTTGGCCGCGGCCTGCAGCAGGATGTCGTTGACCAGCGTGCTCTTGCCGCTTCCGCTGACGCCGGTCACGCAGACGAACCCGCCGAGAGGGAACGCGGCGTCGATACCCTTGAGGTTGTTCTGGCTCGCTCCCTTGACAACGACGGCGGTCTTCTCCGACAGTGATCGGCGCTTGGCCGGCGTCTCGATCCGCCGTTGCCCCGACAGGTACTGCCCGGTGAGCGATTCGGCGACCGCGCAGATCTCGGCGACGCTTCCCTGCGCGACAACACGGCCGCCGTGCACTCCCGGCCCGGGGCCCAGGTCGACGATGTGGTCCGCGCTGCGGATCATGTCCTCGTCGTGCTCGACGACGATCACCGTGTTGCCGATGTCGGTCAGGTGCCTCAACGTCCGGATCAAACGGTCATTGTCCCTCTGGTGCAGGCCGATCGTCGGTTCGTCCAGCACGTAGCACGCGCCCACGAGCCCGCTTCCCACCTGCGTCGCCAGACGGATCCGCTGGGCTTCGCCGCCGGAGAGCGTCGCGGTGCGCCGGTCCAGCGACAGGTACTCCAGCCCGACGGACATCAGGAATCGCAGCCGGTTGTTCACTTCTTTGAGAATCGGCTCGGCGATCCGCTGCTGTTCGCGGCTGAGCCTGAGCCCTTGCACGAACGCCGCGGCGTCGGTGATCGTCAGCCGTCCGAGTTCGGCGATGTTGAGCTGCGTGCCGTCTTGCCGACCGCGCCCGATGACCGCCTCCGAGAACGCCCGTGAGGTGTCGGCCGTGTGCGCGCTCGTCAGCAGCACGTGCAGCGCCTCGATCCGGAGCCGATCGCCGCGGCAGGAGGTGCACGGGGTCTGCGAGAGGAAGGTGCCCAGCCACTCCTTGACGCCGGGGTTCTCCGTCGATTCCCACCACTTGGTGATGTTCGGGATGACGCCCTCAAACTTCGCCTTGTACTTCGCCGCGTCGGCGGGCGTGGTGCCGCGCATCAGGATGCGCCTGGCCTCGGGGCTGAACTCTCGCACCGGGCGCGTGAACGAGACGTCGAAGGACTTGCAGAAGCGCCGCAGCTTGCGGTTGTACCAGGCGCGCACCGGACCGTTCTTGTTGAACGCGGCGACGGCCCCGTCGGCGAGGCCCAGCGAGTCGTCGGGCAGGGCCAGGCTCTCGTCCATCTCCAGCAGCGTGCCCAGTCCGTGGCAGGTCGGACAGGCGCCGAACGGGGAGTTGAAGGAGAAGAGTCGCGGCGAGAGTTCCTCGAGCGCGAACTCCGGGCGCTCCGGGTCGGCCAGCTTGCTGCTGAAGGCGTTGTCGCTCCAGGTGTTGTTCGCGCCCTCGACGCTGACGATGACCGACCCGTCGGCCAGCTTCAACGCCGACTCGATCGATTCGGCCAGGCGCTGCCGAGAATCGGGCTTGAGGATGATCCGATCGACGACCGCCTCGATCGTGTGCTTCTCGTAGCGCCCCAGGTCGAGCGGATTCTCGCCCGCTTCCTTGAGGGCGTCGCGCAGGTCGAGCACCAGGCCGTTGACCCGGGCCCGCTGCCAGCCCTTGCCTTGCAGTTCCTCCAGCGCATCCCGGTGGAACCCTTTCTTGCCGCGGACGACCGGGGCGAGGATCATCAGCCGTTTCTCGCCCTGGTCACGCTCGAGCCAGCCCATGACGGAATCGACGATCTGCGTGCTGCTCGTCGCCGTGATGGGTGTGCCGCTGCGGGCGAGAACGGTCCCGTCCTTCTTCACCTTCGTCGGCGCCCAAGAGACCGGCGTGCCGCAGCGGGCGAAGAGCAGCCGCAGGTAGTCGTAGATCTCGGTCGTGGTCGCCACCGTCGAGCGCGGGTTGCTGGAGGCCGACCGCTGCTCGATCGCGATCGTGGGGGGGATGCCCTCGATCTCCTCGACGTCGGGCTTCTTGAGCTGCTCGAGGAACTGGCGCGCGTACGCGGAGAGCGACTCCATGTACTTGCGCTGCCCCTCCGCGAAGATCGTGTCGAAGGCCAGCGACGACTTGCCCGATCCGCTCAGCCCGGTCATCACGATGAGCCGGTCGCGCGGGATCGCGACGTCGATGTTCTTGAGGTTGTGTTCCTTGGCCCCGCGGACGCGGATCATCCGCTCGTCCGCGGACGGCGCACCGGCCCGGGCTTGGCCCCTTGGTTCGATCATCGAATCGGGCGGCGCGGCAACGGCCGCGTCAGGGCTCGGCATCGCACTCCTCCGTGACGCTTGGCGATCGTAGGAGCGATCACGGGGAGGGGGCACCGGGCGAAGCGGCCGGCGGCGGGCCCTGCCGCGACGCCGCCTGTTGACGCATGCTGAAGAGCCAGCCCAGGATCAGACACCCGATGGCGATGCCGAGCAGGTACATGCCGAGTCGATCGCGCCAGCGGGGATTGCCCCCGGGAGGAAGCATCGGGTCATCCATCACAACGCACCTCCGCGACCGCGCTTCTTGATCTTCCGATTGGGACGAACTCCAGGCATCCCGGGCCGGCGGGTGCTCTCGGCGCCGGTCGCGACGGTCTCGACCTCCGAGCGCCTGATCCTGGCCCCGTCCAGGGATCCGAATCGCTTGCGGATCGCCGTGATCTGGTCGCGAAGGGCGGCGGCCTTCTCAAAGTCCAGCGCCTCCGCCGCGGCGAGCATCTCATCGTGCAGCAGCTTCGCCATGTCGGAGACGTCGAACGCTTCCTCGGTCTGCTCGACCGCCTCGCGGGCCTTGCGCTTGGCCCGCAACTCGAGGTCGATGCCCCGCCGGATGGCCTTCTGGATCGTCCGCGGCGTGATGCCGTTGTCCTGATTGAACGCGAGCTGGCGGGCGCGGCGGCGCTCGGTCTCCTCGATGGCCGCCTGCATGGCGGGGGTCATCTTGTCGGCATACAGGACAACACGGGCGTTCACGTTGCGGGCCGCGCGCCCCATCTGCTGGATGAGGCTCGTCGCCGACCGCAGGAAGCCCTGCTTGTCGGCGTCGAGGACGCAGACGAGCGATACTTCCGGCAGATCGA
>CAZMPE010000364.1:0-3243 GCA_964567955.1 uncultured Phycisphaeraceae bacterium
GCAGGGGAGGGCGGCATGGCACAAAAAGGGTCGATGATACCGGAATGAGCGCACAGGGAGCGAACATCGGTGAAGATTTCCTGGGGATGAGGAAGAGAACGTACAAAGTACAAAGTGCAGAGTACAAATGAGGGTGACTTGGGGACGGAAGAGAAAGCACAAAGTTCAAAGCACAAAGCACAAAGGGGAGAGCGGTGACGACGATCCGTGCGGACATGGTGACGGTGATGGTCTTCCGGCGGATGGGTGCGCGGGTGGAGTTTCTGCAGTTGCGGCGGGCGGAGGCTCCGTACGCGGGGACGTGGCAGCCGATCATGGGCGGGATCCAGACGGGCGAGACGGCTGTTGCGGCCGCGCGGCGGGAGATGCGCGAGGAGGCGGGGCTCGGCGCGGGCTCGGGGCTGTTGGCGCTGTGGTCGCTGGACGCGGTGCGCCCGTTCTACATGAGCGGGCCGGACGCGGTGGTGCTGAGCCCCACGTTCGCGGCCGAGGCCGATCCGGCGTGGTCGCCCATCCTCAATAATGAGCATACCGGGCACCGCTGGAGCGATTCGCCGGACACGTTCACGTGGCCGGGGCACGCCGAGGCGTGCGCAGAGATCACGGGATGGATCCTGCGGCCGGGTTCGGTGTGCGGGGACCTGCTGCGCGAAAGGCTTGACTAGGAATCCGGTGGTAGGCGAACCCGCGAAACGGGACCGAGTTCGACCGTCATTCTTCGCTCTGGCCGCCTTCTGCCACGCCGTAGTGCGCCTGCCAACATCGCTTGATTTCGTCGTGCGACATCGTGGACCCGCACTCAGGGCAGGGGGCGCCGTCGGCAGTCGATCGGATGTCGTACAGGCAGCGCGGGCAAACCAGATAGCCTCGCGTCCGCACTAGCGCGTGACCCCTGCGCTTTGCAAGCCACATGAGAACTCCCAGACCAATGATCGCGCCGATGCCCGCAATCCAGACCGGCCACGTGACGAAACTACCGGAAGGATCGAGAACCCCCGCGATCAGGAGTGCGGTGCCCCCGAGAATGACGAACGCGACGCCGAACACGCCGACGACAAGCTCGAAGGGGGTGGCCACTCTTTTGGGCAAGCGTGGTGCTGCTTTGCGTGGCGTTTGGTTGGGCTCACCCACGTGGGAGAATAGGCGACCGCGCCCCAGGCGTTCCCTTCCGTGCCGCGCCGAGCATTGCCTCGCTCGATACGCCGCACTCAGGACAAGTGGCATGGCCCTCTCGTGTCGGAAGTCCATCCAGGTCATAGCCGCACGCGCTGCAGCTAAAGCCCGAACGATTCTTGTGACCGCGCCGCCAACTGACCACACAGACGAGCGTGCTGACAAGCAGCGGAATCCAGAACGGGATCCAGATGCCGACAACAGGCCCTTTGGAGTTCATGGCAAGTAACCACGAAGGTCGTGGGTCGAAAGTGGAGATGTATGTGCCATTGGGAACGGGCCTGCCATCTGCTGCCGACGAGTAGAACATTGGTCGATCACTCCGGCAGCACTCGAGCCCGGCCCCGCCGATCACGACCAACATGCGCCCTCCGTCGCCGGTCCTCGCGAAGTACACATCGGAAGCAAGCAGGTATGACAGTAGAATGAACAAGGACAGCGTCAGGCTCGTCCATTTCGTAACTGTCTTGGCCGATGACATTACATCACACGACAAGTGAACGCTGATCACGCAGAGACGCGCGTACGGATGTCCGGCGCGACGACTTCCGGCGCGCGAGCCGTCGGGCGGCCCATGATGGTCATCCAGGGGGCGACGACGCGGACGGCGCGCGGGGCGGGGAGGGCGGTGCGGCGTTCCCAGGCGTCGAGCATGGGGCCCGGCGACATCGTGCCGATCACGAGAACGTCGGGGTCAAGGGGGCGTGCTGCGGGCTGCGTGCTGCGGGGTGCGTGCGGCGGGTCGTTGATGACTGTCACGCCGAGTTCGGCCAGTGCCTGGCGGACGACCCAGCCGTTCTTGCCCTCGTCCACGATCGCCGCGCTTTTGAAGGGGCGCGAGGCCAGTTCCGCCGCGAGGGCCTCGCGGGCGATGCCGACGCCCATGAGGCGGTCGAAGAGCGCCCGCGGCATCGGGGTGCGTTTCTGGGCGCGGATGGTGCGGCGCAGTTCGACGAGGCCCGCGCCGTAACCGGCGATGGCGCCTTCCTTGCGGGCGATGGCGCGGTAGCGGCGGCGCAGGTCGCGCAGGTGCTCGCGGCGGACGGCGTCCGGGGCGTAGCGCTGCATGACCCAGCCGTTGTTGCGGACGAGGCGCGACAGGATGAGGTTCATGTCGCGCCCCTGCGCGACCTTGTGGTGCTCCACGCGGAACCAGGGGTCGAAGACGATGCGCCGGCCGGAGAGGATCATGCGGGCCGCGAGGTCGTACTCCTCGGCGTAGTAGCCGAAGGCGGGGTCGTAGCCGCCGAGCTCGAGGAAGACATCGCGGCGGATCGCGACGCCGCAACCGATGAAGACCTCGGGCAGCCCGCCGCTCTCGCGCTGGGCCAGGCCGGGGAGGTAGATATCGGCGCTGACCGCCGCGACATCGTGCGGCATGCGGCCGAGGCGGCGGAGGAAACCGGTGTCGGTGGGGTACGAGTCGTCGTCGAGCATGACGACCCACTCGGAGCGTTCGTCGGCGGCCTGCACGCCGGCGTTGCGGGAGGCGGCGCCCTCGTTGGTGTCGCGCCGGATGGCGCGGACGGCCAGGCCGTTGGCGAGGCGAGCGGGGAGTTGCGGCGGGGTCGCCGAGGCGTTGTCGACGACGATCACCTCGCCGGGGCCGTCGTGCCCGCGGAGCGCGCCGATCGCGTCGAGCGTGAGGGCGAGGCGCTCGGGGCGGTCACGGGTGGGCAGGACGTAGCTGATCATGGTGTCAGGAGGCGCGCGCCTTGACCGGGTCGTTCGTGCGCGCGGTGCGGGCGGTGATGACCTCGGACGAGGCGAAGGTGAGGTGGGCGTTGTGCACGCGGACGATGCCCTGACGCAGATCGGTCGAGGAGATCGGGATGTTGCCGATGCGCTGGGCCTCGGCGGCGGCGGCGACCGAGCCGAGGAAGGAGGCCGCCAGCAGGGAGGACCCGCCGGCGAGGGCGAGCGTCGCGGCGGCGAGGAGGGAATCGCCGCAACCGAGGGCGTCGATGGCGAAGGGCGTGAGGGACGGGACGTGCTCGCCGCGGAGGCGGGCGCGGAAACCGTCGGCGCTCTTCTCGGACGACATGACGACCATCTCGCGCTGGAGCGACT
>CAZMPE010000365.1:0-3230 GCA_964567955.1 uncultured Phycisphaeraceae bacterium
CTCGGGTGGTCGTACACGCAGATCATCTCGCCGTATGGCGGGGTGCTGTTCGCGCGTCACGGCGGCGAAGAGATCATCGTCGTGATGGAGCGGACGGAGCGGGAGCGGATGAACCCTCAGCCGCCGCCGGCGGGGTCGCGCCTGAAGATCCACAGGCGCGAGATCGGGCCGCTGATCTTCCTGGAGATCTCGCCGCTCGAGAAGCCCGTGGTCATCGATCTGCTGCGTCCGACCGATCCTCCGACGCGCGGGTGACCGCTCACGGGCGCGGCGGCGTCAGCCCCTCACTCAGCCACAGCAGGGAGAGCGAGCCTCGCAGGCGCGGCGGGAGGAGCACGCGCACCATCCAGCGGACGACGGGGCGACCGATATAAGCGCCGAGGCACATCGCCGGCCAGGTCAGCAGGAGCGAGGCGCCGATGACGCGCGGGCCGATCTCGCGCCAGGACGCGTCGCGGACCCAGATCATCCCGGACCCGATCCAGACCGATCCGGATGCGGACAGGAAGGCAATACCCGTGATCAGGGCCGAGGCGCCGACGATCACCAGCAGGAACAGCGGCAGCCAGCGCTTTCGCGCGTGCAGGAGCGCGACCGACCAGAAGACGCCGATCACCGCCGCCAGCACGATCGCCCAGCCCTGGATCCACACGACGTCCTTGTTGACCAGCGACGCGAGGCCCCCGGCCTGGCGCAGCAGCGCCGGCTTGTCCTGTGCCTTCCACCATGCTTCGTCGATCCACGGTGAGGAGCGCCCGCCGAATCCGAACTGCGCCACGCGCGCCTTGCGTGTCTCGTCCTGTTCCACCCACTCGTAGTGCCGCTCCATCACCACGCTGTTGTAATCCGTCAATGCCGCGAGGGTCACGCCGTTGGCCATGCCGAAGTTGACCGCCGCGCTCCCCGCCAGCGCCAGCAACAGCGCGACGAACCACGCCGCGGCGAGCAGGGTGGCCCACCGGTTCGCCCACCGGCCGAGGAGGGGGTATTCCTGCAGGGCCGCGACGGCCGAGCACTCCGGGCATCGGACCATGAGCATGCGGTAGTGGCGTTCGCGGACGATGGTCTGGCCGGTGAGGTTGAAGCCGCACCCGGCGCACAAGCGGTCGCCGACGACCGTCGCCACGCGTTCGTCGTTGGCGGGTTGTTCCGGGTTCATGCGTGCTCTCTCCGGCGGCGCTGTCGACGGCGCAGGAAGACGGCGTGCGCCCGCGCCCGCAGTGCGCGCTGGATCGCCCAGCCGACGGGAAGGCCGAGGACGGCGGCGAGACCGCTGTACGCGGCGGCGGCCGCGAGCCCTTCAAAGTTCGCCTTCTCCACCCAGTTTCCCGCGGCGGGCGAGGCGAGGACGGCGGCCTGAATGAGGACGGCCCATCCGGCCAGGACGTACCTCCGCGTGCAATGTGCCAGCCCGACGGTCAACCAGGCTCCGGCGGTGATCGAGACAGCGGTGAGCGACAGCAGGAGAATCGCCGGCGTCGAGTCGTAGTCGCCCCAGTCGGCGGCCCCGGCGAGGAGGCCGCCGAGCAGGCGCAGCGATTCGAGCAGCCCGGTTCGCTCGTCGACGAACCCGATCGTGAGGCCGACCGTCGCGCCGAGCAGGAAGAGGCCGAATGCGGACTGCGCGGCCAGAGTCAAGAGGGCGCGGCGCTGGCGCCTTCCCGCTCGCCATCCCAGCCGCATGCCGGGCCGGCGCACCGATGGCACGCTGCATCCCGGGCAGACGACGACCGGCAGGCCGTAGTGCGGGTCGGGGGAGGTGCGCCGGCGGCTGAGCTCCAGCCCGCAACCGATGCAGATGTGCGAGAGGGCCATCGCTACAGGATACGGAATCCCGTCGGGCGGATTTCCGTGCCGCCGCGGCGTGCTATCGTCCGGGAGCACCGGCGCGCGGGCGCCGCACGCCGGCACCCATGTCCAACCAGGCCCTGCCCAACTTCAACGCCCGCTTCGGGGCCATCATCACCATCGTGATGACGCTCATCGGCTGGTCGAGCATCCCGCTGTTTCTGAAGCACTTCGCCAGGGACATCGATCTGTGGTCGAGCAACGGGTGGCGGTACGGATTCTCCGCGCTGCTGTGGCTGCCGGTCCTGATCGTCGGCTTGCTGCGGAGTTCGCTCCCCGAGCGGCTGTGGCGCGCGGCTCTCATCCCCAGCGTGATCAACGGTTTGTCGCAGACGCTGTTCTGCTGGGCCCACTACAAGATCGACCCGGGGCTCCTTTCGTTCGGGCTGCGGTCCAACATCGTCTTTGCGACGATCGGGGCGGCGATCTTTTTCGCCGCGGAACGGCGGGTGATCCGCACGCCCGGGTACCTGACGGGGATTCTTATGGTGGTCGGCGGGACGCTGGGCACGATCCTGCTGGGCACGCAGCCTCTGCGCGGGGCGACGTTTCTCGGCGTCATGCTGGCCGTCTCCTCCGGGGCCGGCTTCGCGGCGTACGCGGTGTCGGTCCGGTACTTCATGGACGGCATCAACGCGATCCAGTCGTTCGCGGCGATCAGTCTCTTTACGGCGTTGCCGATGCTCCCGCTGATGTATGTGTTCGGCGATCCGAGCCGGGCCGGGCTGGGCGAGTGGGGGGGCGCCGTCGTGCTCGACCTGCCGTGGGGGCAGATCGGGCTGCTGCTCCTCTCGGCGATCATCGGGATCGCGCTCGGGCATGTCTTCTACTACTACAGCATCAGCAAGCTCGGCGTCGCGGTGTCGTCGGGTGTCGTCCAGCTGCAGCCTTTCTTCGTCGCCGTCGCTTCGTTCTTCCTCTTCGATGAGCGGCTGACACTCCCGCAATGGGCGAGCGGGACCGTCGCCATCGGTGGGGCGGCGATGATCCTGTTCGTGCAGCACCGGATGACGTACGGGGCGTCGCGCCCGATCGCCCGGCAGATCGAGGTGATCCCGCTGGATGCGGTGGCCGCCGCGGCGGAAGCGGACCCCAAAGCCGGGCGATGCTGAGACGGTAGCGGGCCGGTCAGCGGGCGATCGACCATCGCGGCCCGTCGCGGACCACCCGCCGGTAGAGCGTGTCGCGCTCGACCGGCTCGAACCCCGCCTCGCGGATGGCGCGCGTCAGGGTCAGCGTGCTCACTTCCTGGTGAGTGTTCGCCCCGCCGACCTTGGTGATGTCGTACCAGACCACGGTGCCGTCCACGTCGTCGGCGCCGCATTGCAGCATCAGCTGCGCCATCGCCAGCGTCTGCATGATCCAGAACGCCTTGACGTGCG
>CAZMPE010000366.1:0-286 GCA_964567955.1 uncultured Phycisphaeraceae bacterium
CGCCACGATCGCCCGTGTCGCGTGCCTCGGGGGCTCGCGCCGCCTTGGCTTCCGGTGCCGGCTTCGGTGCCGTCGCGTTCACCGATGCGTACCGCCTCTCCAGGTCCTTCAGGTCCGCCGAAGAGTTTGTCACCCCTCCCGATTTCCCGAAAGGCTGCCTGATGTTGCTCGGCAGCGCGCCCGAGTTCACCTTCGCCTGCGAAGCCTTCGACGCCGGGACCGGCTTGTCGCCGGATCCGTCCTCGCGCTTCTTGCCCCCGTGCGCCGTCCCCGCCAGGACCGCCAT
>CAZMPE010000366.1:296-3196 GCA_964567955.1 uncultured Phycisphaeraceae bacterium
CCGCACAGCCCACCCAGCGGGCCATCAACCCAGATCGCGACAGGTTGCAAAGCATGTGAACAACCCCTCCCGAAGCCCGCGCGGATCGTTTTTGTCAGGCCGCCAACGAATGGACGCCCCGCGCCGCGGGCCTCGTTCGGAAATGGTACGCCCGCAACGCCGAAAGGTTGCCCCCAAAGACACGTCCGGACTCCCCCCCAGGTGTCCCCGGAATGTGGCCCAGGAATACTCCCCACACCGCACGCCCTGCTTGTGCGCCGACGGGCACGCCTTGGCCGATAACGATCCTCCGATGATCCTGCGCGCCGGCGACGCCGTCATGCTCTGCGTCTTCACACTCCTCTGCATCGGAGTCGTGATGGTCTCATCCGCCGGCATGAACGTCGGAGACGCCGACCCCGTCACCTTCAAGTCGATCGTCCTCAGCCGATCCTCCCTCTACCTCCTCCTGGCGATGTCAGCCATGCTCGCCGCCTCGCTCCTCCCGATGCGAGCGATCGCCGATCGCGCCGCGCGATCACGCTGGATGTGGCTCCTCGTCCCCCTCATGCTCCTGGCGCTCGTCGTCGTCTACATCCCCGGCGTCGGCCACGCGACCAAGGGCGCCAGCCGATGGATCAGGCTCCCCGTCCCCGGCGCCCAGCTCACCATGCAGCCCAGCGAAGTCGCCAAGTGGGGCATGATCCTCCTCATCTCCTGGTACGCCGTCCGCAACGCGGACCACCTCCGCCATTTCAGACGCGGGCTTCTCCCCGCCCTCGCCCTGTCCGGCTTCGTCGCCGCCATCGTCATCAAGGAAGACCTCGGCACCGGCGTGCTCATCCTCGCCATGTCCGCCGTCGTCCTCATCGCCGCCGGCGCTCGCGTCTGGCACTTCCTCGCCATGGCCCCTCTCGGACTGGCCGGGCTGGCTCTCGCCGTACTCATCGAACCCTACCGCGTCCGCCGGCTCACCAGCTTCCTCGATCCCTACGCCGACCCCGACGGCGCCGGCTACCACGGCATCCAGTCCCTCGTCGCCATCGCCAACGCCCAGGGCACGGGCCGAGGCCTGGGCTTCGGCCTCCAGAAGTTCGGCTACCTCCCCGAGGACCGCACCGACTTCCTCTTCGCCGTCATCTGCGAGGAAACCGGCATCGTCGGCGCCACCATCGTCATCGCTCTCTACCTCCTCCTGCTCTACTCCGGCTGGCGAATCGTCTCCAGGCAGCACCAGGCCCTCCTCAAGCTCGTCGGCCTCGGCATCCTCTCCACCGTCGGACTCCAGGCACTCATCAACCTGCTCGTCGTGACCGGGCTTGCACCCACCAAGGGCATCGCGCTCCCCCTCCTTTCCTCAGGCGGAACAGGCTGGATCCTCACCGCCGCGTCCCTCGGCGTCATCGTCGCCATGGACCGTTCTTCCCGCCTCAGCCTCCAGCAGGCCCAGTCCGTGTCCGATGCCAGGGGCTTCGCCGAACACAAGCCCCTCCCCATCCCCGCGACGTCACCAGACCCGCACCCCGCGGCACAGCCGCAGGCGGCCTGACGTGCCCACCTTCGTCTTCGCCGGCGGAGGCACCGGCGGCCACCTCTACCCCGGACTCGCCCTCTGGCGCGAGATCGCACGCCGCGCCCCCGACTCGCGCGCCCTCTTCCTCTGCTCCGCCAAACCCATCGACGCCGACATCCTCACCCGCGAGGCCGTCGATTTCCGCCCTCTCCCCGCCAAACCCTTCTCCCTCAACCCGCGCGCGTTCTGCCGCTTTGTCTCCGCGTGGGGACCCAGCGTCCGCGCCGCTCGTGACGCGTTGCGCCAGCCCTGCACCCTTGTTGCCCTCGGCGGCTACGTCGCCGCCCCCGCCGTCCAGGCCGCCAGGGTCCAGCACCGCCCCGTCGCCCTGGTCAACCTCGACGCCGTCCCGGGCCGCGCCAACGCATGGATCGCACGCCACGCCGACTTCCGCCTCACCGCCGCGGACTCAGAACGCGTGCCGCCCACGTGGGAGCGCGTTCCCCCCGTTGTCCGACCCTCCGCCTTCGCGCCCGCGCCACCGCAGCAGTGCCGCACCGACCTGGGCCTGCACCCCGATCGCCCGACCCTCCTCGTCACCGGCGGCAGCCTCGGCGCTGCCTCTCTCAATAACTTCATTCTCGAACTCCTCCGCCGGAACCCGGGCGCATTCCACGACCGACAGTGGCAGGTCCTGCACCAGGCCGGCTCCAGCGACACCGCGACCGTCGATCGCGCGTATTTGGAAGCGCGCGTCCCCGCCCGCGTCGTCGAGTTCCTCAACGACATGGGCCGCGCCTGGGGCGCCGCCACCCTCGCCGTCGCGCGCTGCGGCGCGGGAACAGTGGGGGAGGCCTGGGCCAACGCTGTCCCCGCCCTCTTCCTGCCTTACCCCTTCCACCGCGACCAGCACCAGAAGTTCAACGCCCACCCCCTCGAAAGCTGCGGCGGAGCACTGATCGCCCGCGACCACGTCGACCCGGCTCGAAATCTCGAGCATGCAGGCCCGCTGCTTCTCCGCCTGCTCCGCGACGCGGGCGAAGTCGAATCGATGCGCGCGCGCCTCTTCTCCCTCGGCCCCGCCGACGGCGCCGCCAGAGTCGCCGCCCGACTCCTCGCGATGAACACCGGTCCCTGATCGCTACGCGCGCCGCCGACGCAGCAAGCGCATCCCCGCGACACCCGGCAGGACCCCGGAACCCGCCGACGGCACCACGGGGTTGAACACAAGGTCGTCACCCTCAATCACCATGTTCCCCGAGCCGACCGACCCCGTCAGCACCACCCGCGCGATCCCCGGCGCCGAGATGAACACGGGCGGGTCTTCGACGGGGTTGTACACACCGCTGCTCGCCACCACCGAGGACGCGAACCCGATCTGGTTGTTCAGCGAGTCGTACGCACGCAT
>CAZMPE010000367.1:0-3194 GCA_964567955.1 uncultured Phycisphaeraceae bacterium
GCCGGAACTGGCCGGCGTCCCGGCGCGTGCGATCCACGATCCCGCGGCGTTGCCTCCCGGGCTTGCGTATCCCGCGCCGATCGTCGATCACTCGGCGACGCGCCGGCGTGCGATCGAAGCGTTCGGGAAGCTGCGCGCCTGACGGCTACTTGCGCGTGCGGCGGCCCTGCCAGCGCGTGCCGCGCCGGGGGTGCGACGCCTGCGCCGCCGGGGCCGTCGCGACCCGGCCCTCTCGCGACGGACGGGCCGCGTGGCCCCCGCGCGCCGGGCGGCCGTGCGATGAGCCGCCGCGATGTGAGACCGCGCCGTTGTTCCGCGGACGCGCGTGGGTCGGCTCGGGGCGATCCTCGAAGGTCCGCTGGCTGTCGGCCCGCGCCGCCTCCTGCACGCCCTCGGGCAGCGCGACCGGCACGAGCTTCTTGCCCGTCAGCTTTTCGATGTCGCGGAGGAAGACCCGTTCGTCATGGTCGCAGAAGGCGATCGCGACGCCCTTGGCCCCGGCGCGACCCGTGCGGCCGATCCGGTGCACGTACGCCTCGGGCTCGTTGGGGAGGTCGTAGTTGAACACGTGGGAAACGCCGTCGACGTCGATCCCGCGCGCGGCGACGTCGGTGGCGACCAGGACGCGCGATCTGCCGCTGCGGAACGCGTCGAGCGCCCGCTGGCGCTGGTTCTGCGCCTTGTTGCCGTGGATGGCCAGGGCCGGCAGGCCCGCCCGGTTCAGCTTGCGGGTCAGTTTGTCCGCACCGTGCTTGGTGCGCGTGAAGACGAGCGTCCGGTCCACGCCGGGCTTGCCGAGCAGGTGCTCGAGCAGCGCGGGCGTCGTCCCGCGGCCCACCATGTACACCGACTGCTCGATCAGCGGCGTCGCGGTGACCACCGGCGCCACCGACACGCGGACCGGGTCACGCAGGAGCGAGTCGGCCAGGTGCATGATGCTGCGCGGCATGGTCGCTGAGAACAGCAGCGTCTGACGCTTGGACGGCAACGCCGCGGCGATGCGGCGGATCGGGTTGATGAACCCCATGTCCAGCATCCGGTCGGCCTCGTCGAGGACGAAGACCTCGACGGAGCGCAGGTCGACGAGTCGCTGCTCCATCAGGTCCATCAGGCGGCCCGGGGTCGCGACAAGGATGTCGACGCCGCGCTGCAGCGCCTTGACCTGGTGGAACTGGCTGACTCCGCCGTAGATGACGGTCTGGCGCAGGCCGGTGAACTTTCCGTAGGTGCTGAAGCTGTCCTCGATCTGTCCGGCGAGCTCGCGGGTGGGGGAGAGGACGAGGGCGCGGGGGACGGCCGGCCCGCGGCGTGTGGTATCCGCCGGCGCGCCGTGGAGGCGGTGCAGGATCGGGAGCGCGAACGCCGCCGTCTTGCCCGTGCCGGTGGGCGCGCAGCCGAGCAGGTCGCGGCCCAGAAGGACCGGGGCGATGGCCTGCGCCTGGATGGGCGTCAGGGTGGTGTAGCCCTCCTCGGCGATGGCGTCGAGAAGAGGCTTGCTGAGATTCAGTGAAGTGAAATGCTGCAAAGGAACAGTCTCCATGGACCGCGCGGCAATCACCGCGTGGTGAGTAGTAGGGGCTTCCTTGCCCAATCGTGTTGGAACAAGCTCGGCCTGCCTGGGCATCCCGCGGCAAACACCGCGGGAGCCGCCAGCAGATTCCCAGGTCGTCCCGCCGCAAGGAATGCGGGCGGGATCAATCGCTGAGGCCTCTGGCGATGAGGCAGACCATAGGCGCGCCGGGAACGGCGTGCCGGAGAACCTGATAACCACGGGCGGACGGGGCGGGCCCGGAGCCTGGGGCAGGCCGGCCCGGGCTTCCGGGGCGATCCGTTCGGTGCGCGCGGTCGGAGCGGAGTCGGATTGGTACCATGCCCCGCGTGGCGAGGACCTCCAGCGTCGAGATGAACACCGGCCGCCGGGCTGCGGTCGTCCTGGTCCTTGCGCTGGTGGCCGTCGCGGTGCAGGCGTTCTGCGGCGTTCACGTGTTGTGGCACGATCACGACGAGGGGGGCGACGAGTCCTGCGCGGTGTGTGTGGCCGCGCTCGAGCCGCGAGCGGCTTTCGGGGAGCCCTTGGCGTTCATCGTCATCGGCGGATGCGTCGCGTTGGAGCCCGCGGTTCGCGAGGGAATCCGGATCGAGCGGGTCCTCCGGGTCGGGTGCATCCGCGGGCCGCCATTGACCGCCGCCTGAAGCAGTCGTTGCTGTCGGTTCACGGGTACTTTCACAATTCGGAGGCTTGCGAATGTTCACACGCGCATACGTCGCGGCGGTTGTGGCCGCCGCGGCATGGAGTCCAATGGCTTCGTCGGCGCAGGAATCGCCGGGGCACGATCCGGGGGCGTTGGGGGCCGACATCAGCCGGGGGTGGCTGGATGAATGGCCGCACGCGCACGCGTCGCGGCGGGGTACGTTCTTCGTGCACACGTTTGCGAACGAGCCGGCGTTCTTGGGCCGGGACGTCCTGTTCGACGCGTCGTTCGTGACGGGTGACGAGGGGACCGAGGTGGAGCTGGAGGCCGAGCTGGAGTACGCGCTCACGAGGCGGATCGGCGTGGTTGTGGAGGCGCCGTTCGCGTTCATCGATCCGCGCGACGGTGAGGCGGAGCGGGGCGCGGGTGACGTCGGGCTGGGGCCGAGGTTCCTGCTGCTGGACTTTGACCGGTTCTTGCTCTCGGCGAATGTCGGCGTGTCGTTGCCGACGGGGGACTCGGGGCGCGGGCTGGGTGCGGGCGAGGTCACGCTGGCCCACTCGCTGTCGGCCTGGTGGGACCTGGGGGCGAACGTGTCGGTGCAGGGCAACGCGGGCGTGGAGCACGGGCTGCGCAGCGGAACAAACACGTTTGTGTGGGGCGGCGCGGTCGCGTACTCCATCGTGCCTTCCGGGGCGGAAGAGCACGGGCACGTGCCGGAGGGCCTGCTCAGTCTCATCGCCGAGATCCGGGCGGAGCATCCGCTGGACGGGGACGGATCCGGGACGGGGCACTGGGTGCTGGGCGGTTCGTGGTCGGCGACCTCCCGGCTGGATGTGCGTGCGGGCGTGATGTTGCCGGCGTGGTCGCCGAAGGAGTTTGACGCGGGCGTGATCGTCGGGTTGATCGGGCATTTCTGAGACGAAGGACCGGGCGGACGCGGGGGGCGGGAGATCATCCAGAGGAGCCAGGCGGCGCGGCGGGCGGTCTCGGCGGCGCGGC
>CAZMPE010000368.1:0-3176 GCA_964567955.1 uncultured Phycisphaeraceae bacterium
TGCAGAAGGCCAAGCGCGCCGTCCTGCTGGACCTGTTCCAGGCGAACCTTCCGAGCGAGATCGTGCACCACCCGTACTACCCGGGCGGGCACCCGCCGCGGCCCAAGCCCGGCAAGGAACACGTGGTCCTGCTCGAGAACGGATTCCCGCACCACTACGAGGTCGACGAGTACGTCGCCGCGGCGTTCCAGAGCCACGATGTCGGCCTGCTGGCCCGGCTGGGGGCGATGATCCAGGCCGCGACCTACAAGGTCTTCCACCCGCTGTACGTGACGTTCAGCCCGTCCTGGCAGGTCTTCAACCTTCCCCGCGACATCAAGCGCACGTACAAGAACCTGTCGACGGTCGGGCGGCACGGCGCGAAGGGGCCCTCGTTCGCCGGCGTGCTGCGGGCGTACCTGGGAGCGTCGGGGGCCGCCTGGCGTCGGGCGGGCAAGGTGTACGACCCGCTGGTCGAGGAGATGCTCGAGGAGCGGGCGCTCGATGTCCCCTTCGCCAGCTACGACTACACCCCGGAAAGCATGGCGTACGACCGCCTGCTGGATCAGTACGGCCTCTGGCGCCCGGGCAAGCACACGGGGCTGCTCTACCGGATGGTCGCCTCGGTCTTCAACGGCGTCGAGCGGGTGGGGGTCTGGACCGAGTCGCTGCCCAAGATCGCCGCCTGGAAGGTCCTGACGGACCGGGGCATCACCGGCCGGGACCGCGCGTACATCGTCCGCAACTACGTCGGGACCCCGAACACGAAGCGCAAGGGGCTGGCGACGGCGTTGACCAACGGCCTCTTCATGTACTCCAACGTGATCGTCCAGGGCCTGCGGGCCGACGCCGAGATCGCCGTCCACCCCAAGAGCGCGGCGGGGTACTGGATGCGGTCGCTCCTCATGGACTTCCTCCCCAAGATGCTCATGCGGGCGGCGCTGCTCGGCCTGTTGGGCGAGGCGGTCCGCCGGCTCTTCGAGCTGATCCCCGACTACGACCTGGCCAACTACATCATCATCCCCCTCGGAACGGTTCGGGACAAGAAGACGGGCGACGAGAAGGCGGTCTACGTCCGGGTGCCGCACGACGACACCAACCGGATCCTGGCCGTCTCCATGTGGCTGTTCTCCAAGGGCAAGACCAAGGAGGCGATCGCGGGCGCGATCGGGCAGCTTCCATTCGATTCGATGTCCCCGCCCCTGGCGATCGTCGGCAAGTGGCTGGACTACGCACGCGCCCGCAACCCGCGGGACGACTTCCGCCGTCGCGACATCATCAGCCGCGACGCCTGGGAAGCCGGGGGCTGGTACGCCGCCGGCGAGATGACCCGCTGGACGCTCGACCAGTTCGGCGTCGCGAGCACGCTGCTGGACTCCGTCATTGGCCGGCCCGGCGACCCGGCCCAGATGATGACGGTTGAGAAGGTGATCGGGAGCATCCCCGGACTCTCGCGGGTGCTGCGGATCTCCAACCGGGGCGTGAGCGAGAAGCAATGGGAAGACGTCACGCTCGAGGACCAGGAGCGGGCCCGGCTCAAGTTGAGCCTTCCCGACAACGTCGCGCCCCTGCTCCGGGAGCGCTACCGCCTGGACCGCCTCGGCCTGGAACGGCTCGACCAGCAGGACCGCCGGCGGAGGGCCCAGCTCAACGCGTTCTACAGCTACAGCTACCTGCCCCTGACCAAGCGGCTGGAGAATCAGATCGAGGCCGGCGACGCCGCGGGCGCGAAGGAGACCCGCGAGAAGCTGCGCTCGATGGCGGAGTTCACGAAGGCCCTGCCGGCGGCTGGTCCGTACATGCCGGATGGCGTTCGCGACGGTGCTGGCGCAGGCGATGGTCGATGACGATCGCCACCACCACGATGAGAACAGCGCCGGCGAGCCCCAAGTACGAGGCCGTCACCACCACGCCGGCGATCAACAGCGCCGCCACGATCCACTTCGCGTATCCGTTGCTCATCGTGCCGCCGCGCTCCGACTAGTTTCCCGCCCATTCGAGCAGCTTGGCGCCCAGCCACCGGGCACGCTTGTACGCGCCCCACTTGTTCGGGTGGATGCCGTCCTGCAGCTCGATAGCGGGCACCGTGACAATTTCTTGGAAGTCGATCAGCGCCCACCCGTACGCGTCGCGCAGCGCGGACAGGGAATCGCGCAACTGCCCGAACCAGGGCGAGTCGTCGACCCGGGGCGTCGCCACCAGCACCGGCTCGGCGCCGGCCTGCACCACCCGGAGCGCAAGGGCCTCGATGTTGGCGGCGTAGACGCCGGGGACGTTCGCCTCGATCGTGGTCTTGTTCTGCCCGAGCCAGATCAGCACGTGCGTCGGCCGCCGCGGCATCGCATCCATGAACCCGGCCAGGTCCGTCGCCGCGATGTGGTCGGCCATGTACTGCGCGGTCTGGCCGCCGATACTGATGCTGCCCAACGTCGCGCCCGTGACGACCCGATCGGCCCGCACCAGAAACGGCGTGCCGAAGACGATGCTCTTGCCCTGCTGGTTCCCCGATCCGTTCGGAGCCGGCCCCCGCAGCTCGACACGCACGCGGCCCAACGGCGAGGAGGCAGAGGGGCTCTCGATGTGGGAGAAGCCCTCGGGCCCGGCGAGCGTGACGTTGCCCGAGCCGGTCTGCACCCAGCCGGATCCGGTGTCGGTGAACGTGCGGAGGTCCAGCGTCTCAACGATGCCGGCCTGGCCGGGCTGGCCTGAGTCGTCGCGGAAGATCGGGAAGCGGACCCGGAGCGGTCCGCCCGACGACCAACCCGGCTCGCCCGTGATCAGCCAGCCGACATCGAGCACCGAGACGGTGTAGACGGGTCCGAAGTTGGAGATCGAGGCGGTCGGCGTGCCGAGCCAATCGCACCGATAGCCCGGGAAGTGCGCGGCGGTCCCGCCGTGCGACATCGGCGCCGCGGGCTCGAGCTGCGAGCCCTGCCCGCCGACGAACTCCGTCGCCTGCCCGCCCGTGACCGAGAGGTACGCGCCGCCGTTCGGGCGCGACTGCCCGAGCGTGCAGCCGATCGAGAACGCCGCGAGGTTCCCGGAGTTGGACGCCTGCCCCACAATCGCCCAGTAGTAGGGGAAGAACGCGACACCCTGGTTGTCGTTGTTGAGGCTGTCGCCGAGGATGAGCCAGGAGTAGCCGCCGGCGCGGAAGCGCGCCCCGAGGTCGCGCTCGGCCTCGTTGGGCTGGGCGA
>CAZMPE010000369.1:0-3139 GCA_964567955.1 uncultured Phycisphaeraceae bacterium
GGCGACGAGTCGAGCGCGAGCACGGCGAAGCGGTTCGATTCGCGGGAGCATCCGAGCCCGGCGAGCCGGCCGGTGCTGACGATCAACTTCTCGCCGCCGCAGGTGTGCTACCCGGACTGCAACGGCGACATGCTGCTCAACCTGGCCGACTTCGGGTGCTTCCAGACGGCGTTCGCGACGGGAAATCTCTACGCCGACTGCAACGGCGACGGCCTGCTGAACCTGGCGGACTTCGGCTGCTTCCAGACGAAGTTCGCGATCGGGTGTCCATAGGGAAGAGGCCGGGATAATCCATCGGCGCATCCCTTGCATTGGACGGGTTTCGTGGGATGATCGGCCCATGAAATCAGGGCTCACGGTTCATCTGTTGTTGTTGTGGACGCTCGCGTCCGGTGGGCCGGTCCTCGGCCAGTGGTCGCCGAACGCGGGCGCGAACCTGGCGATCGGGGACAAGAACGGCGAGCAGAACCAGGCGAAGGTGCGCCCCACCGCCGATGGCGGGGTCTACATCTCCTGGTTCGACAACAGCGCGGGCGGGTACGACGTCTACCTGCAACGCCTCAACGCCGCGGGCGTGGAGCAATGGGCCCACAACGGGGTGCTGATCGCGGACCGATCGTTCAGCTCGACGCAGGACTACGGGCTGGCGGTGGATGCCGCGGGCAACGCGCTGATCACCTACCGCGACGACCGGGCGGGAGGGATCCAGATCGGCGTCAACAAGGTCAGCCCGGCGGGGCAACTGCTGTGGGGCGCGAACGGCGTGCTGGTGACGAATACGGCCGACTTCGTCGCGAGCCCGAAAGTGACGGCGACGTCGGACGGGTTCGTCGTCGTGGCGTGGACGCAGGGCCCCAGCACCGTCGTGCAGAAGCTCGACGCGAACGGGGTCCCGCAGTGGAGCCCGGCGGCCGTCGTGACGCCGGCGAGCGGGACGTACACGGCGACGGACGTGGTGCCCGGCGACGCGGGGAGCGTGATCGTCGGAATGGTCAAGGGGACGCAGCGCCACCTGCACGCGCAGAAGCTCAGCGCGGCGGGATTGCCGCTGTGGGGCGCCTCGCCCGCCGTGGTGTTCGACGGATCGGCACTGCAGTTCGGGTACTTCCCGTCGTTCCTGCCGGACGGGGCGGGGGGCGCGGTCTTCGCGTGGTATGAGACGGGCGGGCCGAGGAACGTGTACGCGCAACGGATCTCCAGCGCTGGCGCCGAGGTGTTCGCGCACAACGGCGTCGCCGTCTCCACGAACACCTCGATCATCCGTCTCTCGCCGGGGTTCTCGTACAACGAGGCGACGGGTGAGATCTTCGTGTTCTGGACCGATAGCAACGCGGTGCAGTCGATGTGGGGGCTTTCGGGTCAGAAGATCAGCGCCGCCGGGGCGCGGGCGTGGGGGGACGCGGCGGTCACGCTGATCCCGCTGAGCGGGATGCAGAACGCGTTCGTGAAGTCGGTGATCAGCGGCGACGGGGCGATGGCCTTCTGCTTCGACCGCTCCGGGCCGGCGCAGGTGCTGGCGATGCGGGTGGACGGGGCGACGGGCGCGTTCACCTGGGCCGGGTCGCCGCGGGTCGTGTGCTCGGTGCTGAGCGGGAAGGCGCGGCTGGACGCGTGCGCGGGGGGCGGGGTGGCGAAGCTGGTGTGGGGCGATGCGCGGACGGACGTGAACGACATCTACGCGCAGAACGTGAACGCCGACGGCTCGCTCGGCCCCGCGCCGTGCTACCCCGACTGCAACGGCGACGGCGCGCTGAACCTGGGCGACTTCGGCTGCTTCCAGACGAAGTTCGCGCTGGGCGACCCGTACGCCGACTGCAACGGCGACAGCCTGTTGAATCTTGGTGATTTCGGTTGTTTCCTGACCAGGTTCGCGCTCGGGTGTCCCTGAGACCCCGGAAGGAGAGATCCATGAAGTTGCGCTGCATGTGCTTCGTCGGCCTGGCGCTGATGGCGGCCCCCGCGCCGGCCCAGCCGGTCAATGACTTCTGCAACGCCGCGTCGCCGCTGGCGGGGTTCGGCGTCTTCCCGTTCGACAACAACGGGGCGACGACGGACGGCGGGCCGGAGCTGATCTGCAACTTCTTCGGGAGCAACCAGATCTTCAACGACGTGTGGTACTGCTGGACGGCGACGCAGTCGGGGCCGGTGGTGGTGCGGACGTGCGGCGGCACGGCGCTGGACACGAAGATCGCGGTCTATGCGGGGTGCGGCCCGTGCTACACCTTCGGCGGGATCCTCGCGTGCAACGACGACGCGTGCGGCGTCCAGACCAGCGTCGCGTTCGGCGCGAGCGCGGGGCAGACGTACATGATCCGGCTGGGCAGTTTCGCGGCGACGGGGTTCGGCGCGGGCTCATTGGAGATCGCCTCGGGCGTCGTGGCCGGGCCGTTCGCGGGGCCGCTGGCGGGGCACCAGTACTTCCTGCTGTCGCCGTCGAGCTGGACGGCGGGCGAGGCGTCGGCGGTATCGATGGGCGGTCATCTGGCGACGGTGCGGAGCGGCGCCGAGAACGAGTTCCTGCGGGCGTCGGTGCTGGGCTTTGACGGTCAGGACCGGCGCGGCTGGATCGGGCTCAACGACGTGGCCGTCGAGGGTCAGTTCGTGTGGACGAGCGGCGAGCCGGTGGTGTACACGAACTGGAACGGGGGCGAGCCGAACAACTCGGGCGGGATCGAGCACTACACAGAAATGTTCGGCAGCAACGGGATGTGGAACGACAATCAGAACCTGCCGCCGGGGCTGCTGGTGTACCCGCTGGTGGAGGTGATCGCGGCGGCCTGCTATCCGGACTGCAACGGGGACGGCACGCTCAACCTCGCGGACTTCGGGTGCTTCCAGACCAAGTTCGCGCTGGCGGACCCGTACGCGGACTGCAACGGGGACTCGCTGCTGAACCTGGCGGATTTCGGGTGCTTCCAGACGAAGTTCGCGCTGGGGTGTCCGTAGGAAGAACTCAAAGCCCAGATGTTCAGAGCTCAGATGAGGGCGTACGGGGGCTGATGAGAGGGGCGGGCCGCCTCCGGACCGGCGGTCCCGCGTGGCCCGAAGGGGCCGAGAACCGGCCCGCTTGCCCACCCGCGTGTGGGGCGTACGATTACGGCGTTACTGGGGATTGGTGTAACGGTAGCACGACTGACTC
>CAZMPE010000370.1:0-3108 GCA_964567955.1 uncultured Phycisphaeraceae bacterium
GCAGGATCCGCGCGGCATCCGATGCGTCCGCGGGCTGGCCGATGATCTCCCCGTTCTTGACGCAGATCGTGTCCGCCCCGAGCACGAACCCGCCCGGCGTTGACCCGCCGCGCTCCAGCACCCGTTCGACCCCCGCGCGCGCCTTGAAATAGGCCAGGGCCGCGACCCATTCCTCCGGCCGGACCCGGCCCGGGGCCAGTTCCGCGTCGTCGACGCCGGGGTGCAGACACTCGTGCTCGATGCCGTGCTGGGCCAGGAGCAGACGCCGGCGCGCCGACTGGCTGGCGAGGATGACACGCCGCACCCGCGCGTCCGGACCGGACCGCGTGTTCTGTGGGATCGCGCCGCCGGCTGGGGTCATATGAGGAGTGTACCGGCCAAAGCCGGGTGCCACCGCTCGCCCCGCTTTGGGGGCGCAGCGGTGCGGAGACAGGTGACATCCCCACTGCTGCGCGGCGAAGCGCCGCGAGCAGTGGCACCCGCCGCGAGCAGTGGCACCCCGTTTCCGCACGACTATCCTCTGGCCATGCGGGCGCACCTGGTTCAACTCGACATCCAATGGGAAGAACCCGGCGCGAACTTCGACCGGGTGAAGCGGCTGCTGACGGGGGTTCGGCCATCGGACCTGGTGGTGCTGCCGGAGATGTTCGATTCGGGGTTTTCGCTGAACACGGAGACGACGGCGGACAAGGGCGCGACGCTGGCGTTTCTGTCGGATCTGGCGCGGGGCCTGAGGGCGTATGTGCAGGGCGGGCGGACGGTGCTGCCGGCGGGCGCGACGCACGCGCACAACCGCGCGCCGATCTTCGGACCCGGCGGCGGGTTGATCGCGGAGTTCAGCAAGGTCCATCCGTTCTCGTTCGGGCGCGAGACGGAGCGGTTCGTCGGCGGCACGGACGTGTTGACGTACGAATGGAAGACGGACGGGGCGTGTTTGAAGGTGTGCCCGGCGATCTGCTATGACCTGCGATTTCCGGAGCTCTTCCGGATCGGCCTCGCGAAGGGCGCCGAGGTCTTCGCGCTGGGCGCCAACTGGCCCGAGGCGCGGCAGGCGCACTGGCGGGCTCTGCTGATCGCCCGCGCGATCGAGAACCAGGCCTGCGTGCTCGCGGTGAACCGCACGGGGCGCGACCCGAACCTGAACTACATCGGCGGGACGATCGCCGTCGGGCCGCGCGGCGAGATCATGGGCGAGTTGGGGGCGGACGAGGGCGTGCTGTGCGTCGATGTTGATCCGGGGTCGATCGGCTCGTGGCGCGAGACGTTTCCGGCGTGGAAGGACGTCAAGTTGATGAACGGCTGATTCGCGCAGACTGCTCCTCGGCTTATCCGAGTCGAAGAGGGCAAGGGCATTGAACTCACGGGCTTCCAACAAGAATTCACTCCTCATCGGGCTGCTCGCGCTTGTCCCGGTGTTTACATCGTTCATTCTGATACTCTCTGGACGAAGAGCCTTGGTAACGGCCGGGCTCGCCTTGGCGTGCGCGATCATGTTGGTCTTTGCGGGGGCGATGATTCTGACCGGGTTTGAACGCCGACAGCGCCGCGCGCGCCGACGCCTGCACCAGTGCCTCAAGTGCGGTTATCCCCGCCACGGGCGAGACGATTTTGAGCCCTGCCCCGAATGTGGAACGACATGGCATTCAGAACACCCACGCGCTGGTGGTCATTAGCCCACACAAATGAAATTGGCTCGCCCCGGATGACTCAATTCCAAACTCTTCACCGCGGAGCGGGGCGATCAGACGGGACCTGCCCGCCATTGTGAGTTCACCGGATATCCAGTCCATCGCCATCCGCCGGCGCCCAGATGCCGATTGCCTCCGCGATTGGTGGCGCCGCCTTTGGTTGGGCTGCGTTGTAGTTCTCGCCGAGGAGCGCGGCGAGTGTTGCCGCAACCTGGGCCTGTGTGACGGCGCCGATGTCCCGACGTTCGCCGAGCGCCGGCGTGTCGGGACCGATCACGCCGATCCAGATCGCCTCCGAGCCGGGGTGCTTGACGCCGTGGTTGTTCCAATCCCTGGGGCCGGTGCGGAAGTCGCCGCGGCCGTGGTCGGTTGTGATGACGATCGATGTGGCGCCGCGGTACTCCGGGTCGGACTGGCAGAACTCCCAGAGCTCGCGCAGGTAGGAATCGGCGCGGTTCGCGGCGATCAGGTATTCGTCGTACCGCCCTTCGTGGGCCCACTCGTCGGTCTCGCCGAGCCCGATGAAGAGGACGCGGGGCCGGTTGGCCTTGAACCATTCGAGGCCGGTGTGAAAGAGGATGGAATCGAACTGCGCCCCCCACCGCCGGGGCGTCTCCTCGCGCAGGCGGTTGAGCAGTTCGAGGCGCGGCGTGCCGAGGCCGGCGTTGAACGGCTCGACGCTGCCGTCCATGGGGAAGCCGGCTCGCTCGGCGTTGAAGATGAAGGGGAAGACATCCCACGCGCCGAAGGCGGCGACGCGCCCGCGGTACTCGGGCTTGTTGTGCAGCCACTCGAAGACGGTTGTGTTGGGGTTGGGGAACTTGCGGTTGCTGTCGATCGCCGGGTCGGCGAACCCGCAGAAAGTCTCGTTGTAGCCGGGGTAGGAGAAGTACAGGCCGTTGGTGACATCGGCGTCGGAACCGATGTCGCGGTTGCCGTAGAGCTGGCCCCTGGTCGCGACGGCGCTCCAGAGGAAGGGCATCAGGGCCTCTCGGCGCGCTTCGGGCGTTTTGCGCCAGAAGCGGGCGCGCAGGCCGGGGACATCCTTGACGCCGCCGGCTTCGTCGTTCAGGAGCGCTTCGTCGGCGCCGCGGAAGACCTCCTGCCAGCGCAGGCCGTCGGTCATGAAGAGGATGACGTTGCGCGTCGCTACCTGCGCGTGCAGAACGGACGCGAACAACAGGACGGACGCGACGGAGAGGCTTCGGAGATGCATGGGAGTGATCCTAACCGCACCTTGCCGGTTTCGACGAGTTCGTCGGTCGCCCCTGGCCGGGTCGCCGGCGCAATGTGTGAACTCGGCCCCAAGACGCCTTTCTTGCTCTGCAGAGTTCGTGCACACCTTCGGCGTGCGATCTTGCTAAACCCGGTACCGGGCGTGTCGCTCGAAGACTCGCTCCACACCCGGCTACGGACGACC
>CAZMPE010000371.1:0-3081 GCA_964567955.1 uncultured Phycisphaeraceae bacterium
GGCAACTGCCCGGATGCGAGCGTGCCCGGATCTATCGGTACGGGTACGCCGTCGAGTACGACATGGTCCGGCCGCATCAGATCCACGCGACAGGGATGACCAAGACAGTGGCGGGCCTCTTCCTTGCCGGGCAGATCAACGGGACGAGCGGGTACGAGGAGGCCGCGGCCCAGGGCCTTGTCGCGGGCGTGAACGCCGCGCGTCTGGTTCTGGGTCGCCCGGAATGGGTGCCCGGACGCGATGAGGCGTACATCGGCGTGCTGATGGACGATCTGGTGACGCGGACGCCGGTCGAACCGTACCGGATGTTCACGAGCCGGGCGGAGTACCGGTTGCTCCTGCGTTCGGACAACGCGCCTGACCGACTGACCCCGGCCGCGATCGCCCTGGGGCTGCTTGATTCCACGGAACTTGGGCGGCGGCGCCGAGCGACCTTCGAGCGACGTCGACGGGAGATGGCGGAACTCGAGGCGGAAATCGGGCGAGCCCGGGTCGAGACCGAGTCTGGCTCCGAGCCGCTGTCGCGACACCTGCGCCGGCCCGAGTTCGGCGTGGCGGACCTCATGACGGTGATCGGCGGTCCGGGACGCCTCCCCGGCGTGTGGGCGACCGTTCACGCGGAGCGCCGCTATGAGTCGTACATCGAACGGCAGCGGGCGGAGATTCGGCGCGCTCGCGAGACGGAATCGCGCCGGCTGCCCGAGTCTCTTGACTACGGCGCCTTTCACGCTCTGCGACCCGAGGCGCGTCAGGCGTTGGTGCGATTCCAACCGTCGACGTTCGGCCAGGCGGGCAGGCTCGAGGGTGTGACGCCCGCGGATCTGACCTTGCTGGCCGTGCTGTTGCGGAAACACAGGCAGCAGACGGAGACAGTGCCCGCGCGGTAGCATCCGTTCGGATGAGCCCATGGACGACAATGCTCGGTGCATCCGGCACCGGCCAGATGGCGGTCGATCTCCTCGTGCTGCTCGCGACGGCGGGGATGGTGGCCATTCTGCTCGGTCGGCTCAGGGTGGCGACCGTCGCGGGGTACCTCGTCGCCGGGGCCCTGATCGGTCCGCACGCGCTCGGGCTCGTCGGCGAGGGTGAGAGCATCGAGTCCATCCGCGTTCTCGCGACGATCCTGTTGATGTTCACGATCGGAATGCACCTGGACGTGAGCGGGATGCAGCGCGGGCTTGTGTCCATTCTCGTTGTCGGCGCGGTCACCACGTTCCTGGTTGCGGTGCTGGGATGGCCGGTTGTGCGGCTCTTCGGCGGATCGTGGTCGGGTGCTCTGGCCATCTCGATGGCGCTCTCCATGTCGAGCACGGCGGTCGTGATGCGCATGCTCGAACAGCGGAAGGAACTGCAACGCGTCCGGGGGAGGCTGATCTTCGGCGTCCTGCTCGTCCAGGATCTGGTTGTCCTGGTCGTCCTGGCCATGCTTCCGCTGCTCGCGATCTGGGGCACCGGCGCCGTCGGCGCCGTGGAGGCCGACGACTCATCGTTCAGAGGACCGTGGCGCGTGATCGGACAGGAGGCGCTTGCGATCGGCGGCATCACACTGATGATCCTGATCGGGCGCTACACGCTGCCGCGGCTGCTGCAGGAGGCGGCCAGGGATTCCTCCGGCGAGGTGCTTCTGGTGGTGTCGGCGGCGATCGCGCTCGGAGCGGCCGTCTTCAGCGCGTGGCTGAAGTTCAGCCCGGAACTGGGCGCCTTTCTCGCGGGGTTCCTTCTCGCGGGGACACCATTCCGATACCAGCTTGCGGGCCAGATGATCCCCATGCGTGATCTCTTCATGGCGGTCTTTTTCACCGCGGTCGGGCTCCAGCTGCCGATCGATATCGTCCTGAGCGACTGGTGGGTGATCGCGCTGGGTGTCGGAGCGCTGGTGGCCCTCAAGGCCACCGTGATCATGCTCGTGATGTGGGGTGCCGGCATCAGCGGACCGGTCGCGGTGTACGGGGCGCTCGCGCTCGCGCAAGGCGGCGAGTTCTCGCTGGTCGTTCTGGCCCAGGCCCGTGCAGTCGGCGTGATCTCCGACGAGGGCTTTGGCTACACGGTTGCAACGATTGTCGTCTCGCTCATGGTGACGCCCGCACTCTTCAAGCTTGCCGAGCTTCTCTCCGGGCCCAGTGCGCGGTTGCGGCCGCCACGGTGGATTCGGGCTCCCCGGTTGACGCCGGAGCCCGAGGATCCGCCGTCCGACCCCGGGACGGAGCTGCCGCCCGAACCGAACGGCAGATCCCGGGCTGAGGTGGGACGCGCGATCGTCGCGGGCTTTGGCCCGGTGGGGCGGGCGGTGCACGACATGCTCGAGCGGCGCGGCGTCGCGGTCACCGTGATCGACCTCAATCCGCGGACCGTTCGCCGGCAGACGGACCTGGGTCGACGAATCGTCTTCGGCGACGCGTCAAACTCAGATGTGCTCGAGTCGGCGGGCCTTTCGCGTGCGGACGCCGTCATCCTGACCATGCCGGACGAGCCGGCGACCCTGCAGGCCTGCCGCGTCATCCGGGCCCTCAGGCCGGATGTCTTTGTCGCCGCCCGGGCCAACGTGCTGAGCAAGGCGCTTCAGGCCATGCAGCTCGGAGCGGACCACGTCGTGGTTGAGGAACTCGCGGCCGCCGAGGCCATGGCCTCGCAGGTGCTGCAGAAGATCGAGGACCTGACCGCGGGTCGCGGCACGGGCCGCAAGCTCTACCGTCCGGCGTCTCCGCCTTCGGCCTGAATTCAACTCATTCGCCGAGCAGCTTCAGTTCGTCGCGCAGGATGGCGGCAAGCTTGTAGTTCTCCTGCGACAGCGCTCGGGCGAGCCGTTCCTTGAGTTCGGCCTTCTGGCTGACGGGCAGCTTCGGGACCAGAGCGTCGCGCATGCCGCGCAGCATCTGGACCTCGTCGGACCGATCGAAGCCCTCGGGCTCGCCGGCGTCGGCGAAGTACTGCTTGAGCGCTTCGAGTCCCTGGTCGATGGCGTGGAGGGCGGCCTTGGGCTCGTTGTCCTTGATCGCCTGGCTCGCCATGGCGCGCGCGCGCATCATGGTGATGTAAGGCCTCAGGTGTTCCAGTCCGTTCCTGTCCGCTTCGGTGGAAGCG
>CAZMPE010000372.1:0-3071 GCA_964567955.1 uncultured Phycisphaeraceae bacterium
GCCCCCGCCGCGCCGCTGCGCGACGCATCCGCCATCACCTTCTGCAAGAGCCGCTGCCGCTCCTTCTGGTTCCACGCCCGCAACTCCTTGTCCTTCTCCAGCGAGAACAGGCACCGCCCGTCCACCCACGTCTGCTCCGCCTTCGAGAACGTGCTCAGCGGGTCGCCCGACCAGATCACCACGTCCGCGTCCTTGCCCGCTTCCAGCGAGCCCGTCTGCTGGTCGATCTTCAGCTGCTTGGCCGGATTGAGCGTCACGAACTTGATCGCCTCGGCCGGCGACACCGACCCGCTCGAGTACTTGACTGCCTTGCCCGCCTCCACGTTCAGCCGCCGTGCCAGCTCATCCGAATCGCTGTTGAACGACACGACCGCCCCGACCTCGTGCATGATCGGCCCGCCCTGCGGGATCGCGTCCTGCACCTCGACCTTGTAGTTCCACCAGTCGCTGAAGAGCGACGCCCCGATCGCCGCGTCACGCACCGCCTCGGCCACCTTGTACCCCTCCAGGTTGTGCTGGAACGTGCCGATCTTGAACCCGAACTCGCCGGCGACGCGGCAGAGCATCAGGATCTCGTCCTGCCGGTAGCTGTGGCAGTGCACCAGCCGCTCGCCCGCGAGGATCTCCGCGAGCGCCTCGAGCTCGAGATCGCGGCGCGGCGGGACTCCCTCGTGCCTGTCGAACCACGCCTTCCACTGCGCCGCGTACTCGCGGGCCGCGACGAACCGATCCCGGATGATCGCCTCGACGCCCAGGCGCGTCTGCGGGTACCGGGTGCGCTCGGAGATATCCCAGTTGGACTGCTTGACGTTCTCGCCGAGGGCGAACTTGATCCCCGGCAGGGCGCCCTCGAAGTGCATGTCGTCCGAGTGCGCCACGCCCCAGCGCACTTTGTTCACGCAGTTCTGCCCGCCGATCGGGTTCGCCGAGCCGTGCAGGCTGTTCACCGCCGTGACACCGCCGGCCAGCTGCCGGTACCAGTTGATCGCGTCGGGGTCCGTCACGTCCTGGATCCGGACCTCCGCCGTGCACGCCTGCGTCCCCTCGTTCACGCCGCGGCTGATGCCCGTGTGGCTGTGGCAGTCGATGAGCCCGGGCGTGATGTGCCTGCCGCCCGCGTCGATCGAGCGGTGCGAGCCGTCGAGCCGCGGCAGCGAGGCGGACGGCCCGACAAAGACGATCTTGCCGTCGGCGACGACCATCGCGCCGTCCTTGATGACGCCGGCGGGGCCGCTCGTCCAGATCGTCGCGTTGGTGATGACCAGCCGCTCCTGCTCCGGGAGCGCCGCCATGGCGTACGGCCCGAACGGGTAGCCGTAGGTCTCGGGGATGGCCGCGATCGCCGCGCGCTCGTCCTTGTCGGGGTCCTCGGGGGGCTGGGCCTTGCGGACGGCGCGCCACGTGTGTGTGCTACCGTCGGGCACGACCATGCTGCCCGAGAGCGTGTCGCCGTCGCGCGTGCCGCGCACCACGACGAGGCCCTCGCCGCCGAGCGCGGCCATGTTGAGGGTGTACTCGATGGCGGGGTCGGCGACGGTCGCGCTCTCCGCGGCGACGTCCTTGCCCTGCTGCGTTACCGTGACGGTGTTGTCGGCCTTGACGATGATCGATCCGGCGGCGGGGTCGGTCGGCTCGTTGACCTTGTCGTCGACCTGCACCATGACATAGGTGCCGGGCATGCCCGCGGGCTTGGCCGCTTCGGGTTCCGTCGCGGTGCGGGCCGCCTGCCAGCGGTGGATGCCGCCGGAGACCGTGCGCATGATGCCGATCATCACGTCGCCCTCGATCGTCGCCTGGTCGGCGAGCACGCCGGTGCCGCCGAAGGGCGTGTCGTCGTAGGTGTACGACACGCGGTTCTTCTCGACACGCACGTTCGAGGCCTTGGACGTCTTCTCACCGACCTTGATGGTGACGGCGTTCTTGTCGTCGATGACGATGCGGGGCGTATCGGGCGCGCCGGGGTCCGCGGCCTTGCCGTCGAACTCGGTCACGACCCAGGTTCCGACGGCGTCCTTGACCGGGGCGGCCTCGATCTCGTGGCGCACGCCGTCGATCCACACGTCGCGGATCTTCGCCTCCTTCTTCTCGCCCTTCTCGGGCGCGGGGCCGGTCCAGCCGGGGATGGCGAACAGGTCGCCGTCGGCGACGACGAGGTTCGCGGCCTTTCCCGGCGCCACGATCCCGAGTCGATCGGTGACATTCAGCACTTCCGCCGGGTTGATGGTGAGCATCGCCAGGGCCCGGTCGGGGGCCAGGCCGTGCTTGATCGCGGTGCGCAGGTTCTCGGCGAACGCGGCGCGGTCGCGCAGCCTGGCCGTGGTCAGCGCGACGGTCACGCCGGCGCTGTCGAGGCGGCGTGCGTTCGTCGGCGCCTGCTCCCACGTCATCATCTCGCGCAGGTCGACCGACTCGGCCTTGCCCACGCCCGCGACGTCCGGGGCCTTGGGGAAGTTGAGCGGGATGATCATCGGGAGGCGCGGCCCCTCGGCGATCGCCCGCAGCCGCCGGAACTCCGTGCCGCTGCCGAGGATCGCCCTCTCGCGTCCCTTTTCCATCGCGATCTTGCCGGCCCTGAGCACCTCGAGCTCGTCGCCCGTGTCGAACAGCAGCGGCGGCGAAACATGGAGCTGGATCGCGTCGAGCGCGTTCGGGGCGATCTCCTTGCCCGCCTGGCGGGCCGTGGCCTGCCAGTCGGCGTCCATGAGCGTCTGCCGGATCAGGGCGATCGCGCCCATCTGCGAGCCGGGATAGCCGCCGCCGCCCCCCCGCCGCCCGCCGCCGGTGTCGAACCCGACGACGGTGTACGCACGCTCCAGGTAGACCGGCGGCCGGTCCGCGCTCGAATCGGTCGCGGGCTTCGCCAGGCTCACCACCGCCGCCGAGCCGCGGAAGATGCCGCCGCGCGGGGCGATCGCCGCGGCGGTGAAGCCGAGCTTGCGGAGCGATTCGGCGGAGCGCTCGTCGAGGCCGGTGCCGTCGAGGGCGGAGCGCTGCGGCGTGACGTGCTGGTTCCAGTGAACACCCGGCGCGTTGGGGTCGGGCCTGGGTGCGTCGACCTCGGCGTAGGCCTC
>CAZMPE010000373.1:0-3066 GCA_964567955.1 uncultured Phycisphaeraceae bacterium
GGCGGGGCTGGAGGTCGAGGTCTTCGGCGTCGTTCCGATCCCGATCGAGCGGATCCACCACGAAGTGCTGGTGCAGGCGGGCCGGGTGAACGGCAAGCGGTGCACGCTCGAGCAGGCGCTGGTGCAGGCCGGCGCGCACCGGCGCGAGGGACGCAAGGTCGTCTTCACCAACGGGTGCTTCGACATCCTGCACAGCGGGCACGTGACGCTGCTGGAGAAGGCCGCGGCGTTGGGCGAGTTTCTCATCGTCGGCCTCAACAGCGACGCGTCGGTGCGCCGGCTCAAGGGCGACGGCCGCCCGGTGAACAACGAGGCGGACCGGGCCCGCGTGCTCGGCGCGCTCGGGGCCGTTGGAGCCGTCGTCGTGTTCGAAGAAGACACGCCCGTGAAGCTGATCGAGGCCATCCGCCCGGATGTGCTCGTCAAGGGCGCGGACTACAGCAAGGACAAGGTCGTCGGCGGCGCGTTCGTCGAGAAGTGCGGCGGCCGTGTCGTCCTGATCGAGCTGGTCGAGGGCCGCAGCACCACCGGCACGATCGCCCGTCTGCGCGACGCCTGACGTTATCAGCCCGGAAACTACCCCGCTTTCCCCGCCCGCGCCCGCGGCAGGCGTGAGCGGTTCGCGTGCGCACCGGGGTGGCCGCGGACGGAAGTGTTTGCGACCTTTCACGTGATCGCACGGGGCATTCGTCCCCGGCGAACACGGTCCAGCATTCAAAGAGGGAGAGCACACATGACTGGTCGCATCGCCACCGCCGTTGTTCTGATCGCCGCCGCCGGGGCCAGCGCTGACACTATCAAGGCCAAGTTCACCTCGTCGCTGTCGAAGGACGCGACGATCACGTCGCCGACGTACTCCGGCGGCGACGCCAGCAACGTCAAGACGGTGTTCTACCACTGGACCCGGCAGGACACGCCCGGGCCCGGTGTGAACTCCAGCATCCCCAAAACGTTCAACACGTATTGCGTCGATCTCGCGCAGTCCGTGTCGGCCGGCACCAACTACACGTTCGAGGTCCGGACGCCCGCTCAGCACGGATATTCGGCGAACCAGACCGACATCCTCGGCAAGCTGTGGGGCGGTTTCTTCGGCCTGATCGATACGTCGACCGAATCCGCCGCGTTCCAGCTGGCCGTCTGGGAAACCGTGTTTGACTCCGACGGCGCGCTGTCGACCGGTTCGTTCAAGGCGTCCAGCCCGAGCTCCGCGATCAGCCTCGCGCAGACCTGGCTCGACACGGTCAAGGCGCCGGGTTACTCCGGTCCGGTCGCTGAGCTCGTGGTGCTGCACTCGCCCACCGCGCAGGACCAGATCACGGTGATCCCGACCCCCGGATCGATGGCCCTGCTCGGCCTGGCGTGCATGGTCATCGGCCGCCGTCGTCGCTGAGCCTCAACTCCACCGCAGCACAATCTTCCCGAACTGTTCCGACGCCTCGAGCCGCTGGTACGCCTTCACGGCGTCGCGGGCCTCGAAGACCTCGTCGACCACGGGCTCGAGGCGGCCGGAACGGAAGAGGGACGCGACCTCCGCAAACTCATCGTTCGATCCCATGGTGGAGCCGAGAATGCGGAGCTGGTTCCAGAAGATGCGGGCCAGGTCCGTCGTCGCGTCCGGCCCGCTTGTGCACCCGGGCGTCACGTAGGTGCCTCCCCGGGCCAGCGACTTGATGCTGTTCAGGTGGGTCGCCTTGCCCGATGAGTCGACGGCCATGTCGACGCCGCGCTTCGAGGTCCAGCCCCGAATCTCCTTGGACCAATCCTGTCCGGTATCGAGCACGCCGAAATCCGCCCCGAGTTTCGCCGCGCGATCGAGCTTCCACTGGTGCCGGCTCGTGACGGCGATGCGGCAGCCGAGCCAGCGTGCGATCGACAGGGCGGACGTCGCGACGCCGCCGCCGATGCCGGTGATCAGGACTGACTGGCCCGCGCTCAGGGCTCCCTTGGTCACCATCATCGAATAGGCCGTCAGGCTGCACAGCCCGAACGCCGCGGCACGAACGGGGTCGGCACTTTCACCCACGGCGGCGAGGTTTCCTACGGGCGCGGCGAATCGTTCGGCGTGCATGCCGTTGGTGTGTTCACCGATGAGGTGATAGGCGGGGGCGAGCGTGGTGCCCGGCGGCTCATCGGGGCCGGGTGTGTACGGCTGGCGCATCGCGGCGTTGACGATCACGCGCCGACCGACCCACGCCTTGTCGACTCCCGGGCCGACTGAATCCACCACGCCGCAGGCGTCGCATCCGCTGACGCGCGGGTAGGTCAGGTCCAGGCCGGGAACGCCGCGACCGACCCACAGGTCCATCTGGTTGAAGGCGGAGGCGAGCGTGCGGACGATGGCGGTGCCGGGCGCGGCGGGGGGCGGTTCGGGCCAATCGGTGGCGAACCGGATGTTGGCCGCGACGTTTGGACCCCGCTGCTGGACGACGATCGCTTTCATGGGCGCGCATTATGCCCCGGATCGACGACGGCCGCGAGGCGGTCGACGGGGATCGCGGCTGAGGTTCTGTCGCGGCGCCCCTCGGGCGGTCACTGGCCGGCGATGGGCTGGCCCTGGACGTGCTTCATGCCGCGGCGGCGGTCGCGGAGCCGGCGGCTCTTGCCGACGCGTGACCGGAGGTAGTAGAGCTTGGCCCGTCGCGAATCGGCGCGGCGGACGACCTCGTACTTGGCGATCATCGGCGAATGGAGCGGGAACTTGCGTTCGATGCCGATGTCGTCGACGACGCGGCGGACCGTGATCATCTCGTTGGCGCCGCGCCCGCGGTGGGCGATCAAGACACCCTGGAAGACCTGGATGCGCTCCTTGTCGCCTTCGACGATCCGGCAGTGCACGTTGACCGTGTCGCCGACGTCCATGACCGGGACGTCGGTCTTGAGGATGGCCTGATTGATGCTGTCGAGGATCTGTTGCTGGGACATGGTTGGTACCCGGGTCGAGGGACAAAGGGGACAGGGGGCAATGGTAGACGGATGGCCGGGCTGGTTCTAGGCGGAGGACCCGTCCGGCAGGTCCGGGCGGCGTTCGCGGGTCCGGGTGAGCCGCTGCTGGAGCCGCCAGCGGTC
>CAZMPE010000374.1:0-3056 GCA_964567955.1 uncultured Phycisphaeraceae bacterium
CTGCTGACCGCCGGAGAGCTGGTTCGGCTTGCGCTTCGCGTACTCCTGCATGCGGACCGCGGCGAGCGCGCCGGCGACGCGTTCGTCCCGCTCGGGCTTCGGCACGCGCCGCACGCCCAGGCCGAAGGCGACGTTGGCCTCGACCGTCATGTGCGGCCAGAGCGCGTAGGACTGGAAGACCATCCCGGTGCCGCGCTTGTTGGGCGGCACGTGCGTGACGTCGTCGCCGTTGAAGGCGATGAGGCCGCCGTCGGGCTCGATAAAGCCCGCGATCATCCGGAGCAGTGTCGTCTTGCCGCAGCCCGAGGGGCCGAGCAGGAAGAAGAGCTCTCCGGGCCCGATCTCGAGGCCGACGCGATCGACCGCGGGCGAGCGGGCGCCCGGGAAGGATTTCATCACGCCCCGGATGGAGATGGCGGTGGCCATGGGGATGACAGGGTAGCGGGGCGGGGCGGGACCGGTACGATGGTCGCATGGCGCGACGGGAGGCATCGCTGGCGAAACTTCGGCGGCTGCGGGTGCGCCCCGAGCCGGACCTTTCGCTTGCCGCGGCGGTCGCGCCGTTGCAGCGCGAGCTGACGAAGCGCCGGCGGTCCGGCGGCGCGGCGGAGACGGCGTGGGAGAGGGCGGTGCCCGGGCCGCTGCGTGCGAAGGCGACGGTCCTGTCGCTGTCGCGCGGCGTGCTGACGGTGCGCGTGCCGGATGCATCGGCGCGGTTCGGGCTGGATCGGTTCCTGCGCTCGGGCGGACAGGATGCGCTGATCGGCACGTCTCCCGTCGCGATCAAGCGCGTGCGGATCGTACCGTAGGGGGCGGGCTTCCGAGATTCGCACGCGCTCGACAGCACATTCATGAGTATCGGAGCGCCGTGACCACCGGGATCTCCACTGCCCCTCCGGGGCAGGCGCGTGCTCGCGCCACACTCCACGGGTTCCGGTCGCCTGCGGCGACCTCCACCCGTGGCTACATTCCGTCGCCCCACTGGGGCGAAGAGGGACTGTGCCGGCGCGCGGATGGCATCTCGGGCTGACGTGCGGGCGGATCTGCTCTGTTTCAGCCGGCGTCGATCCGGTACGCTGGTGTCATGAGCGCCGAGCAGGTCGCCGCGTTTCTCGCCGATCGCGATGAGCCGTGCCCGGGGTGCGGGTACAACCTTCGCGGTGCGGCGTCGCCGACCTGCCCGGAGTGCGGGCGGCCGATCGAGCTGGCGCTCAGGGGAACGGAGCGCGGGCACTCGCGCCTGGTGGCGCTGGCGCTGGTCTGGGTGCTCGTCGCGTCGGTGATCGGCGCGACGCGCGCGGGAATGACCGTGTACGCCGAAACGGCGGCCGGTCCGATCATCATGGTGACCTCGGCGGGCGGGCAGGCGCGCACGATCCGGCTGGGCGCTGCGGCGACGGTGGCCGGGGGCGTGACGATTCGGGGCGGCGCGGGGCCCGCCGCGATGAGCGCGGGCAGTATCTCGTTCACCGGACCCGGGGTGACGGCCCGGGACTGGTCGCTGGTGAGCGTGATGACATGGCTCCGCGCGGCGTGGTGGGGGGGTCTTTCGCTGGCGGCGCTGATCGTGCTGATCATGCTGTGGCGCCGGCGCGACCGGGCGGCGCCGCCCCTCGTCTTGACCGGCGTGCTGTTCGGTCTGTACGCGGCGGGCGAGGTCGTCGGCTTCATGCGCGAGATCGTCTGGTAAGGGGAACGGGTATCCTTATGAGCATGAACGCCGCGGATGGGACGCGGAATCGTGCCTGGCTCGCGCGGTTTCTCCGGGACCGCGATGAGCGCTGCCCGGGATGCGGGGAAGGCCTGCGCGGGCTCGAGGGCGAGTCGTGCCCGTCGTGCCGCCAGGAACTGGTGTTAAGTGTCGGGCTGGTCGAACCGAAACTCGGCGAGTTCATCGCCGGGCTGATGGGCCTGCTGGCGGGGTTCGGGTTCTGCGCGTTCGTCCAGGTCTGGCTGATCATCGCCGCGATCCGCGGCGAGCCGGCGCCGGGTCCGGAGTTCTGGTGGCCGCTGATGGGGGGCGTGCTGGTGCTGGGCGGCGGCGCGTGGTGGTGGGTGGTCGGGCGTCCGAGGTTCCGGCGGCTGGAGCGCGGCGCGCGTTTCGGGCTGATCGTGCTCGCCTACGGCGTGTCGACCGTGTTCGTCGTCGGGTTTCTCCTCGTTGTGTACCTGGGGTTCAGGTGATGGCGGAGCCGATGCTGGTCGAGTTCCTTTCTGATGCGGATGCGCCCTGCCCCGGGTGCGGGTACAACCTGCGCGGGCTGACGTCGGCGCGCTGCCCGGAGTGCAACGAGGCCCTTGAGTTGAAGGTGACGCTCGCGGAGCCCGGGCTGGCCGGGTTTCTCTCGGCGCTCGTGCCCGCCGCGTGCGCCCTCGGATTCAGCGCGATCCTGTTTCTGTGGGGGTCGGTGGCCGGGGCGCCGCGCGGCGACCTGTCGCGGATCGGGCTGGCGGCGCTGGTGATGGGGGCGGTGACGGGGGCGTTGATCGGGGGCCGGAGGCGGTTTTCGCGGCTGGGCGCCGGGGCGCGGGCGGGGGTGATCGCGGCCTGCTGGGCGCTCGCGGCCTTTTCGGGGCTGCTGATCATCCTGACGGTGGCGTAGCGGGGCGATCCGCGGCGGCGGGCGGTTCGTACAGAGAAGTGGCGTCCGGATAACGCCGATAGAGTGGGCGGCGCGTCCGGCGCCGCAGGGGATCTCCATGCCCGCGACGACGCACACCGATCTCTCGCCCGAGTTGCTGGCGCACATGAAGGCGATCAAGGCCAAGGCGATCGAGTACGGGCTCGATTTCTACGAGGTCGTCTTCGAGGTGCTGCCGTTCGAGATCATGAACCAGATCGCGGCGTACGGGGGCTTCCCCGTTCGGTACCCGCACTGGCGCTGGGGGATGGAGTACGAGAAGCTGAGCAAGCGCGACGCGTACGGGCTGGGCCGCATCTACGAGATGGTGATCAACAACGACCCGTGCTACGCGTACCTGCAGGAGAGCAACGCGGTCACGGACCAGAAGCTGGTGATGGCGCACGTGTACGCGCACGCGGACTTCTTCAAGTG
>CAZMPE010000375.1:0-607 GCA_964567955.1 uncultured Phycisphaeraceae bacterium
AGAACTCGTGATCGTCGTGAACCGAAGCCGGCTGATCGGGATCTTGAACTGGTCCCTGATCGGGGGGGTGCCGGGGATATGGGCCGGCCTTGCCCGCGACGTGCTGCCGAGGTGCGATCGGGCCCCGCGCTCCTGCCTCATCGATCTTTCGGACCCGGCCAAGCGCAGCGACGGGGACATCGGTCTTGCACTCCGGCAACTGCGGGAACTCGACCGCGCGATCCCCGTCACCCTCGGGCTCAATCTATCCGAGGCCGAAAGGCTCGCAAGGGTGCTTGGCCTCGCCGTCTTCGAGCGTCACGCAGGGGCGCCGTTGAACGAACGAGCGCTCGCGGCGTGCCGCGCGATCCGCGACGAGGCTGACCTCGACTGCGTGACCGTCCACCCGCGAGAGGGCGCCGCCGCGGCCGACCGGAACGGCAGCGAGGCGTGGTTCGACGGGCCGTACACGCGGACGCCCACCCTCTCGACCGGCGCCGGGGACCACTACAACGGCGGGTTCGGATTCGCGCGGACGCTGGGGCTGTCGATCGAGCAGTGCATTGCGGTGGGGTGCGCCGTGAGCGGGGCCTACGTCCGCGACGCGGCGTCGCCCGCGCGGGACCGC